>CAIVHG010000058.1 GCA_903905655.1 uncultured beta proteobacterium
TCAAGACCTTCGGCTGCCAGATGAACGAGTACGACTCGTCGAAGATTGCCGACCTGCTGAATGCCGAACGCGGCATGCATCTCACCGACGACCCGGGACAGGCCGATATCATCCTGTTCAATACCTGTTCGGTGCGCGAAAGAGCGCAGGAGAAAGTGTTTCACGACCTGGGGCGCGTGAAGCACCTGAAGCAGGCCAATCCCGATCTGCTGATCGGGGTCGGCGGCTGCGTCGCGAGCCAGGAGGGCGGCGCGATCGTTTCCCGCGCACCGTACGTCGATCTGGTGTTCGGACCGCAGACGCTGCACCGGCTGCCGGCGATGATCGAAGCCCGGCTGGCGAGCGGCGCGCCACAGGTGGACGTCTCGTTTCCCGAGATCGAGAAGTTCGATCTTCTGCCTCCAGCCCGTGTGGAAGCCGCCACAGCGTTCGTCTCGATCATGGAAGGATGCAGCAAGTACTGCTCTTTTTGCGTGGTGCCGTACACCCGCGGCGCTGAAGTCTCGCGCCCGCTCGACGACGTGCTGGTCGAAGTGGCCGAACTGGCCGCGCAGGGCGTGAAGGAGATCACGCTGCTCGGCCAGAACGTCAATGCATGGCGCGGGCGCCTGGCGGACGACACGCCGGCCGATTTCGCGCTGCTGCTCGAATACGCAGCTGAGATTCCCGGCATCGAACGCCTGCGCTATACGACATCTCATCCCAAGGAGTTCGGTGCGCGGCTGATCGATGCGTATGCGCGCCTGCCCCAACTCGCCGGCCACGTGCACCTGCCGGTGCAGTCCGGCTCGGATCGCGTGCTGGCGGCCATGAAGCGCGGCTACACCGTACTCGAGTACAAATCCATCGTGCGCCGGCTGCGCGCGCTGCGGCCGCAGATCTCGATCACCTCGGATTTCATCGTCGGTTTCCCCGGGGAAACCGATGCCGATTTTGAGGGCACGCTAAAGCTGATCGACGAGGTCGGATTCGACGCGAGCTACAGCTTCCTCTACAGCGCGCGCCCCGGCACTCCCGCCGCAGAGCTGCACGATGCCACTCCGGAGGCGCGCAAGCGCGAGCGGCTCCACGAATTGCAGGCGGTCATTGACCGCAACGAACAAAGCATCAGCCGCGCCATGATCGGCAGCACCCAGCGCATCCTGGTCGAGGGTGTATCAAAGAAGAGCGCGCGCGAACTGTACGGCCGCACCGAAAATAACCGCGTCGTGAATTTCGCGGGAGCGCCGCGCCTGATCGGGCAGTTCATCGACATCATTATCAGCGACGCGGCTGCCCATACGCTGCGCGGCGCATTGGAAGTTCACATCCGGTGAAACCTATCGAAATCCACTTCACTCCGGTCAACAATCAGCGGCTCGCCAACTTATGCGGGCCGCTGGACGAAAACCTGCGCCAGATCGAGAGCGCGTTCGAAGTCACCATCGCCCGCCGCGGCGAGCGCTTCGTGGTGAGCGGCAACTCAGATCGCGCGCAGCTGGCAACCGAGGCGCTCGATAAATTCTATCGCCAGTCCAAACGCCAATTGACGGTTGAGGAAGTGCAGCTCGGGCTGATCGAGGTCGCGCGCGCGCCGGCCGCAGCCGGCGGTGCAGCCGGCGCGCCGCAGCTCCTGACCCGGCGTCCGGACCTGCACGGCCGCACACCGCGTCAGGTGCAGTACCTGCAGCAGATTCAAAAGCACGACATCACTTTTGCGATCGGCCCCGCCGGCACCGGCAAGACCTACCTCGCGGTGGCGTGCGCAGTGGATGCCCTCGAACGCGATAACGTGAAGCGCATCATCCTCGCGCGCCCGGCGGTCGAAGCCGGCGAGCGCCTCGGATTCCTGCCCGGCGACCTGGCGCAAAAGGTCGACCCCTACCTGCGCCCGCTCTATGACGCGCTGTATGACCTGCTGGGCTTCGACAAAGTGGCGAAGCTCTTCGAACGCAACGCGATCGAAGTAGCGCCCCTTGCCTTCATGCGCGGGCGCACGCTCAATCACTCATTCGTAATCCTGGATGAGGCGCAAAACAGCACCCCCGAGCAGATGAAGATGTTCCTGACGCGCATCGGCTTCGGCAGCAAGGCAGTTGTCACCGGCGACGTAACGCAGGTCGATCTGCCGCGCGGCCACAAAAACGGGCTCATCGAAGCGCGGGTGATCCTTAAACGCGTGCGCGGGATCGCGTTCACCGATTTTCAATCGAGCGACGTGGTGCGCCACCCGCTCGTGCAACGCATCGTCAATGCCTATGAGCGCCACACCAAAGCGCAGACCGAGCCCGGCGCCTAGTCTGCAGCTGAGCGTCCAGTATGGTGTGCAGCCTGCTCATCTGCCCACGCGCGGCGCGCTGCGGCGCTGGACGCGCGCCGCGCTCATGAGGAATGCGCGCATCACACTGCGCATCGTGGGTGCGCGCGAAGCGCGCGCGCTCAATCGGCGTTTCCGCGGCCGCGATTACGCGACCAACGTGCTTTCCTTCTGCTACCCGGACGGCGATGCCGTAAACGGCGACATCGCAATTTGCGCGCCGGTGGTCGCACGCGAAGCGCGCACGCTGCGCATCCCCCGCGCAGCGCGTTATGCCCATCTCACGGTGCACGGGGTATTGCATCTGCAGGGCTATGACCACGAACGGCCGCGCGAAGCGCTCCGCATGGAACGCCTCGAAGCACGCATACTGACAGCGCTCGGCTACGCGCACCCGTACCCGGATGAATAGCAACGAGCACGCGATGATCCACCTCGCCGCCACGCGCATCTGACGACCATGGCGCACCCTGCCCCCACACGGCCCTCTTTGATCGAACGCCTGCGCGCGCTGCGCTTGCGCAGGCCCAAGGACCGCGAGCAGCTGCTCGAGCTGTTGCGCGCCGCCTATCACAGCAGCCTCCTCGACGGCGATGCGCTGTCGATGATTGAAGGTGTGCTGCAGGTCTCGGAGATGCAGGTCCGCGACATCATGGTTCCGCGCGCGCAGATGGACGTGATCGACATCAGCGAGTCGCCCGAGAAATTCATTCCGCTCGTGATCCAGGCCGCGCACTCGCGCTTTCCGGTGATCGAGGACAGCAAGGATCACGTCATCGGCATCCTGCTCGCCAAAGATCTGCTGCGCTATTACGCGGGCGAGGAAGAATTCGACGTGCGCGACATGCTGCGCCCGGCGGTATACATCCCGGAAGCCAAGCGGCTCAACGTGCTGCTCAAGGATTTTCGCGCGAGCCGCAACCATATGGCGATCGTGGTCGACGAATACGGCGGCGTGGCGGGGCTGGTGACGATCGAGGACGTGATCGAGCAGATCGTCGGCGACATCGAGGATGAATACGATTTCGATGAAACCGCGGACGACATCATTCCCGACAAGGGCGGCGCATTTCGCGTCAAGGCAACGACCGAAATCGAAAAATTCAACAGCGCATTCGGCACCAGCTTCAGCGATCAGGAAAGCGACACTATCGGCGGCATGCTGCTCGCGCGCTTCGGCCACATGCCCAAGCGCGGCGAGCAGTTGAGCGTCGGCAATCTGAATTTCAAGATCTTGCGGGCCGACAGCCGCCGGCTGCATCTGGTGCGCGTGGAAACGCGCGCGCGGCCCGGCCCCGAGCGCACATGAGCGCGCAGCGCTCCACCCCGCCTTACTCGCGCGGCGCCGTGCTCGTGTGCGCAGCGCTCGCCGGAGCCGCCACCGTCACCGGCTTTGCGCCGTGGTACGCTTTTGCGCTGCCGGTGCTGGCCCTCATTTTCCTGATCGTCATCTGGAGGCGCGCCGCCAGCGCATATGAAGCGGGGCTTGCCGGCTTCGCTTTCGGGCTGGGATTCTTCCTCGCTGGCGTGAGCTGGGTGTACGTGAGCATGCACGACTACGGCGCGATGCCGGCGCCGCTCGCGGGCGTGCTCACCTTCGTGTTCTGCGCTTACCTCGCTTTGTTTCCGGCTTTCACCGGCTGGGCGTTCCGCAGGCTGCACGCGCACAGCGCGGGCGGCGCGCTGCTCGCGCTGCCCGCCCTATGGACGCTTACCGAATGGCTGCGCGGCTGGCTCTTTACCGGATTCCCGTGGCTCGCGCTCGGCTATGCTCAGGTTCCCGCGAGCCCGCTTGCGGGCTATCTGCCGCTGCTCGGCGTGTACGGCGCAACTTTCACGACCGCCGTCAGCGCCGCGCTCGCGGTCGCCGGCTCGACAGCAGTGCTACCGCAGCTGCTGAGGCAGCCTGTCCCATCAAAGCTGCTGCTGATCCTCAAGCATCCCGCGCCATGGATCTTCGCCGTGCTGTGGCTGGTTGGCGCTGCCCTGCTGCGTATCGAGTGGACACAGCCTGAAGGCGCGCCCCTCACCGTAAGCCTGCTGCAGGGAGACATCCCGCAGGAGATGAAGTGGCGCGAGGGCGCGATGCGTTCCACGCTGGCCACCTATCAGAGGCTTGCCGCTGCGAGTGCGGCGCGGCTGATCGTGCTGCCGGAAACGGCGCTGCCGCTGTTCCTCGACGAAGCGCCGCCTGACTACCTCGCCCAACTCGCAACGCATGCGCGCAACAATGGCGGCGACATACTGCTGGGGATTCCGGAGCGCATCGCCGGGCGCGGATACTACAACAGCGTAATTTCCTTAGGCAGCGCGCCGCCTCAGGCGTACCGCAAGAACCATCTGGTGCCATTCGGCGAATTCGTTCCACTCAAGCCGCTGTTCGGCTGGTTCTTCGAAGTCGCGGATATTCCACTGCTCGATTTCTCGCGCGGCACTACGACTCCCGAACCGCTCGCGGTGGCCGGCGCACGCATCGCGGTCAACATCTGCTACGAGGATGCCTTCGGCGCGGAGATCATCCGCCAACTGCCGGGCGCCACGCTGCTTGTCAATGTCAGCAACGTCGCGTGGTTCGGCCGCTCTGTCGCACCGCGCCAGCACCTGCAGATCTCGCAGGCGCGCGCGCTGGAGACGGGACGCTACATGCTGCGCGCCACCAACTCGGGCATGACGGCGATTATCGACGCGCATGGCAGAATTCAGGCAGTTGCGCCCGAGTTCGAGACGGCGACCGTCAACGGAACCGCGCAAGACTACGGCGGCGCGACGCCCTACGTGCGCTGGGGAGACACGCCGGTCATCGCGCTCGCCGTGCTGTGCCTGATCGCTGCGCTGTGGCTAGCGGCGCGCGGAACCAGTAAAATTCGCGGCTTGCGGATTTCATAGCGCGTACAGCCCATGCTCACTTTTCAGCAAACCATATTGCGGCTCCAGTCCTATTGGGGAGAGCGCGGCTGCGCGCTGCTGCAGCCGTACGACATGGAGATGGGCGCCGGCACCTTTCACACCGCCACCTTCCTGCGCGCGCTCGGCCCCGAGCCGTGGCGTGTGGCTTACGTGCAGCCCTCGCGGCGCCCCAAGGACGGCCGCTATGGCGAAAACCCCAACCGGCTGCAGCATTATTATCAGTTTCAGGTCGCGCTCAAGCCCTCCCCCGACGATATCCAGGACCTGTATCTGGGATCGCTGGCGGCGCTCGGCATAGATCTGCGAGCGAACGATGTGCGCTTCGTCGAGGATGACTGGGAGTCGCCCACGCTCGGCGCGTGGGGACTGGGGTGGGAAGTTTGGTTAAACGGCATGGAAGTCACGCAGTTCACCTATTTTCAGCAGGTGGGCGGGCTCGACTGCAAACCGGTGCTGGGCGAGCTGACCTACGGACTGGAACGGCTGTCGATGTACTTGCAGGGCAAGGACAACGTATATGACCTGGTGTGGACCGATGGCCTCAGCTACCGCGATGTCTATCACCAGAACGAAGTCGAGCAGTCGACCTACAACTTCGAGCTGGCCAACACCGAGATGCTGTTCAGGCATTTTGGCGAATACGAAGCCGAGGCCCAACGCCTGATGGACGCCGGGCTGTCGCTGCCGGGTTATGAAATGGTGCTGCAGTGCTCGCACACCTTCAACCTGCTCGATGCGCGCGGCGCAATTTCCGTCACCGAGCGCGCCGCGTACATCGGCCGCGTGCGCAACCTGGCGCGCCTCGTCGCGAACTCGTATTATCAGTCGCGTGAAAAGCTCGGTTTCCCGATGTTGAGCTCGGGCACGCAGCGCGCCTGACCATGCATATCCACCTACCCACTGCGGGCGCAGCACCTGCGCCCGGCGCAAATTGAACCAGATGCCAGACACACTCCTCATCGAACTGCTGACCGAAGAGCTGCCGCCCAAGGCGCTGGCGCGCCTGGCTCAGGTCTTCTGCGATTCACTGCTGGACGACCTGCGCAAAGAGTGCCTGACCACAGATGGCAGTGTGGCGCGCAGCTACGCGACACCGCGTCGTCTAGGCGTTTCGATCACCGGAGTACTGGCACAGGCGCCACAGCGCACGCTCGAAATCTCCGGGCCGTCGGTGAAGGCAGGCCTCAGTGCCGACGGCAAGCCGACGCAGGCGCTCGCGGGTTTCGCCAAGAAAAACGGCGTGTCGGTCGATGAGTTGACGCAGCAGGATACGCCCAAAGGAATAGTCTACGTCTGCCGCAAGACGCTGCCCGGAGTGCGGCTGGACGCAAGCCTCGCGCTCCAAGTAGAAGCAGCGCTCAAACGCCTGCCAGTACCCAAGATGATGCGCTGGGGCGCGAGCGAAGTACAGTTCGTGCGGCCGGTGCACGGCCTGGTCATGATGCACGGTGAGCGCCTCATCGCCGGACAGGTGCTGGGAGTGACTAGCCGCGCCACAACGCTTGGCCACCGCTTCCTGAGCGCAGGCGAAATCACGATTCCATCGGCCGATCGCTACGAAGCGCTCCTCGAATCCGATGGCGCCGTGATCGCGTCGTTTGACGAACGCAAGCAGCGCATCCGCGCCGCGCTCGCCGCAGCGGCCGCCGGCTGCGCGCCGCTGTGGGACGAAGCGCTGCTCGATGAAGTGACGGCGCTGGTGGAGATGCCCGCGGTTTACGAAGGCAAGTTCAGCGCAGATTTTCTGAGCGTGCCGCAGGAATGTCTCAGCCTGTCGATGAAACAGCATCAGAAATATTTTCCGCTTGCAGGCAAGGACGGCAGGATGGTGCCCAGGTTTCTGCTGGTGAGCAACATCCGCACGGACGACCCCGCAAAAATCATCGAGGGTAACGAACGTGTGCTGCGTGCGCGGCTCGCCGACGCCAAGTTCTTCTACGATCAGGACCGCAAGACGCGCCTGGAAGAACGGGTGCGCGAGCTCGCCAAGGTCGTGTATCACAACAAGCTCGGCAGCCAGCTCGATCGCACCGAGCGCGTTCAGCTTCTGGCCGGGAAGTTCGCGCGCCTGATGGGTGCCGATGCCATGCTCGCCGAGCGGGCGGCGTGGCTGGCCAAGTCCGATCTGCTGACTGGCATGGTCGGCGAATTTCCGGAACTGCAGGGCATCATGGGCCGCTACTATGCGCTGCATGACGGCGAGCCCGCCGCGGTCGCGGATGCGGTCGAAGCGCACTATAGACCGCGCTTTGCCGGCGACCGTCTACCCGAGGGAACCATCGCCTGCGCAGTCGCGCTCGCTGACAAGTTCGAAACGCTGGCGGGAATGTTCGGCATCGGGCTGCAGCCGACCGGGGATAAAGATCCTTTCGCGCTGCGCCGTCACGCTCTGGGCACGATCAGAATACTGATAGAGGCACAGCTACCGATCGGGCTCAATGAGCTGATCGGCGCGGCGTTTTCGGTGTTCCCGGGAGGCATGCTGGTCGATGCGCACACTGACCTCGAGATGTTTGTATTCGATCGCCTGCGCGGCTATCTGCGCGAGGCGGGCTACACGGCAAACGAAATCGAAGCCGTGCTGTGCCTGCACCCCGTGCGGCTCGACCAGGTTCCGCTGCAGCTCGCGGCGGTGCGCGCATTCAGCAAGCTGCCGGAGGCGGAGAGCCTGGCCGGTGCCAACAAGCGCGTCGCCAACATCCTCAGACAAGCAGCGGCCGATGGGCAGTCGTTTATCGATGCCCAAAGCTCGGAACTGAAAGAACCGGCGGAACGCGAACTTTACGCTGCACTGCGCGCTGTAAGCACACAAGCCCGGCCGCTGTTCGAGAAGGGCGACTACACCGGTTATCTCAAGGCCTTTGCCGTGTTGAAAGCGCCGGTGGATGCGTTTTTCGATGCGGTGATGGTGATGGTGGACGATCCCGTATTGCGGCAGAATCGGCTGGCGCTGCTGGCCGATCTGCGCGTAGAGATGAACCGCATTGCCGATATAGCGAAGCTCGCCGCATGAAATCCCGGACCTCCCTCATGGGCATGGCGGCGCAATGAAGCTCATCATTCTGGATCGCGACGGCGTCATCAACTTCGACAGCGCCGAATTCATCAAGCGGCCCGAGGAATGGAATCCGATCCCGGACAGCCTGGAGGCGATAGCCCGTCTTAACCAGGCGGGTTACAGGGTAGTAGTCGCCACCAACCAGTCCGGCGTCGGCCGCGGGCTGCTCGACATGACGATGCTCAATGCGATTCACGACAAGATGCACAAGGCGCTCGCCCATGTAGGCGGCCGCATCGACGCCGTGTTCTACTGCCCCCATGCACAGGACGAAAACTGCAGTTGTCGCAAACCGCGCGGCGGACTGCTGGTAGACATCGCCAGCCGTTACAGCATCGAGCTCACCGGTGTTGCATGCATCGGTGATTCGCTGCGCGACCTGCAGGCCGCCGCGCTGGTGGCGGCGCAGCCGATACTGGTGCTGACCGGCAAGGGCAAGCGTACGCTCGCCGACGGCGGCCTGCCCGAGCGCACGCTGGTCTATGCCGACCTCGCAGAAGCGGCAAAGTCCCTGATGTCATGAAATTCGGACTGCTGCTGCGCTCCTGCCTGTTCACCGTTTTTCAAATACTCGTCACGCCGCCGTTCGCGGTGCTCGCATTCACGACGCTGCCGCTGCCGCCGCTCGCCCGCTGCCGCATCATCGCGTTGTGGGCGCGCATGATCATCGCCGCAGCCGCGACGATCTGCGGCATCCGCTACCGTGTGCTCGGCGCCGAACACATCCCGCAGCAAGGCTGCGTGGTCCTGTCCAAGCATCAGTCGGCCTGGGAAACCATGGTTTTTCAGCTGATCTTTCCGCCGCAGGTCTACGTGATCAAGCGCAGCCTGCTGTGGATTCCGTTTTTTGGCTGGGGGCTCGCGCTCACCTCGCCGATCGCCATCGACCGCAACTCCGGCATGCGTGCCCTGAAGCAGCTGCTGGCGCAGGGCGTGCAACGGCTCGCATGCGGATTGTGGGTGGTGGTGTACCCGGAAGGCACGCGCATGGCGCCGGGCAGCCGCGGCCGTTATCAGAGCGGGGGCGCAGCCATCGCGATCCGCGCCCACGCACCGGTGCTGCCAGTTGCGCACAATGCCGGACTTTGCTGGCCGCGCAACGGCTTCCTCAAGCACCAGGGCCTGATCACTGTCAGCATCGGCGCAGCGATCGACAGCCGGGGTAAAAAAGCCGAAACGATCACGCAGGCAGCCGAACAGTGGATCGAAGCGGAAATGCTGCGGCTGGATACTCCGCGTGGCAGCACGTAGGCCGGCGCAGCTCGAACTGCCGGTCGCGTCCGTGCGCACGGACGCGCCGATCCGCGGAACATTGCTGCTGGCCGGCTCGCCCATCGATTACACGCTCAAACGCAGCCGGCGCCGGCGTGCCACGAGCTTTGCGATCGACGAACGCGGCCTGAGGGTCGCCGCACCCTGGAGCGCTTCTCAGCAGCACATCGAAGCGCTGCTTTTGGAACATGCAGGCTGGATCAGCCGCAAGCTCGCACAGTGGGAAGCGCGCCGGCCGCCTGCGCTGACCTGGGAAACCGGCTCCGTAATCAGGATCGTCGGCGACCCGGTGCAGCTTGTGCTCTGCCCCGCGAACGGCCGGACCGAACGTCAGGGAGATCAGCTTTATGTTGCCAGCGACAGCCCTGAGGCCAGCGCCGTGGCCAAGCACGTCATCGCCTGGCTGCGTGCCATGGCCATGTCCTGGTTCGAGCGGCGTGCTGCGGATTACGCACCCGCATTGGGCGTGCGCATGCCGCTCATCCGGCTCTCCAATGCCCGGACGCGCTGGGGCTGCTGCTATCCCACGGGCCGCGTTCATCTCAACTGGCGCCTGATACAAACGCCGTCCGAGCTGATAGATTATGTCGTGGTCCACGAACTCGCGCATCTGCGCGAGCCCAATCACTCACAGCGGTTCTGGCGCCACGTCGCCGAAGTGCTGCCGGATTATGAGCAGCGGCGGCGCGCCCTGCGTACCGAAGCCCACCGCTATCTGCTCGCCTGATGCCCGCAAGCGCTGTGCTAATATAAATAAACGGCAAACCTCGCAGACTCCGCGCGTCCCGCCGCTGCGCTGCGCACACGGGTCTAGCGATTACAGGAATAGGTTCGAATTCATGCGTACATCCATCGCTTTGCTGGCGCTCGCAGGCATGCTCGCGGGCTGCGGCCTCAAAGGTCCGCTCTACCTCCCGCAGCAGAAGCCGTCCGCCGTGCCGGTGCCCGTCTCGCCAGCGCCCGGGGTCCCGCTCGACGACATGAGAACGCAGGAATCAGCCGCACCGGTAGCACCATAATCCATTTCGCCTATCGCGACGGTCAGTTCCACGCCGAGGGCATCGCGCTCGGTCCGCTGGACCAGGCCTTCGTCACTCCCTGCTAAATCTATTCCCGCCCCACGCTCTACGCTCTACGACGCCTCGCATGCGATCGAACCCACCGTCATACGCCGAGACACGCCGGCGCGAAGCTATGAATTCGTAGGCACGATATGTGAAAGCGGGAATTTTCTCGGCCACGACCGCATGCTTGCCCTCGCAGAAGGAGATTTAGTCGCGATTATGTCGGCGGGCGCGCACGGGATGGCCATGAGCTCCAATTACAACTCGCGCCCGCGTGCTACCGAAGTAATGGTCAGCGGAAGTGATATGCATTTGATATGCGAACGCGCATCGCTGGCGCAATCGAAGTTTAGATTGCGCACTGCACGTTCGATGCAGCAATGAATCGTCGATGATGACGAAAAAAATTTAGCGACTGCGCATGCAGTGCAATCGATAGCGGCCGAATATGTGCAGCGTCTTTACCACACTTCCAAAATTTTTGTTATAAATATGTTGCAATTTTTTTTGCACATAGATTAGAATGAGCGCACCAAGCATCGTAGTCCTGCTTGCAGCAGTAAGCGAACAGGCTCATCGCGGTAACGTGAACGGTGTATTGGGAGTGCAGAAACAAAAGCTGTATGCACTGTAGTCAATTAAACAACTCGTAAGGAGATAAACATGGCAGCCAAGAAAAAAGCCAAAAAGAAAGCAGCTAAGAAGAAATAGTAATTGCAGTAGCTTCGAGCGGGAGCTGGGCTCCCCGGCTCCCGTTATTTGCTTTTCTTCAGTTTCAAAAGCGGCTGCAGCCAGCGCAGCCGGCGGTAATTCTTCCCCCTTAGTTTCTCTTCAGTTCGGCTTTCCGCCGTTCCTGCAATCACCGCAGCAATAATGTAAGTTTTTGATTTCGCGCCGGATATTTTATATCCCGCAGATCAGAGCTGACGGTCCTCACTCTAAACATATTTCCCGTTAATTTCAGTTGCTGAATCCAGGCGCGATCATGCGCATCATATGCTCGCACTTGAATTCGCCATCGCAATCAACTGCGCTTGCGCGCGATGATCGCAGTCGCGGCCGTCGGCAATGCAATGTGGCGTTGATCGCGACCGCTCTTCTCTGGATGAGTAACGCAAGCACACTGGATCGCGCAGCGCTACCTTAGTGAATGGCTGCCGGCACACCGCCATTGCACAGCCCGTGCGGAATCGGCTAACCTTGCGACGATGAAAAGTTCAGGCAAATCCCCGACGCTAGCCGGCGCTCAAGCGCTGGCGAAGGCACTGAGCAATGCCATGGGCTTGCATGAACGCGGGTATCTGGCCGAAGCGGAAGGCATCTATCGGGAAATACTGAATGCCTATCCGCGTCACGCACAGGCATTGCTCAATCTGGGGATGCTGCTCTCCGGTGGAGGGCGCCATGCGGAGGCGCTCGAATTTTACGACCGCGCGCTAAACGCGAAACCCGACGACCCACTACTGCTCTTCAGCCGCGGCAACTGCCTCGCGCTCCTGAAAAGGCATGCAGAGGCGCTTGCAAGCTATGATCAGGCGGTCGCACGCAACGCAGGCGTTGCGGTCCTTCACTTCAACCGCGGCGTGGTGCTGGAAGAACTCGAATCGCCAACCGCTGCCCTGGCGAGCTACGACCAGGCGCTCGCAATCGAGCCATTACATGCCGGCGCTCTCAGCAATCGCGGCAATGTCCTGCGCGAGCTCAAGCGCTTTGATGAGGCGCTCGCGAGCTACGACCAGGCGCTCGCGATCAATTCCGGTCTTGCCGCGGCCTGGAACACCCGCGGCAATGCGTTGCGCGAGCTCCGGCGCTACGACGAAGCGCTTGCAAGCTACGATCGCGCACTCGCAATCGATGGTGAATACCCCGACGCCTATTACAACCTTGGGGTTTATTACCACGAGCTCAAGCATTATGAGGCGGCGATCGCAAGCCATGGCCGTGCCCTCGCGATCAAGCCCGACTATCCCGAGGCGTTGCACATGCGGGGCGTGGCGCTGCAGAACCTGAACCGCCATCGGCAGGCAATGAGCGACTTCGAGCAGTTGCTGAAGCTCAGGTGCCCCGACATCAAGGACACGGAAGGCAATCTGCTGCACTCGAAGATACAGATCTGCGACTGGCGGAAATATGATGCGGCCGTGCAGCGCGTCTGCGAGCAAGTGCGTGCCGGAGTGCCCGTCATCCCGCCGTTCGCGTTCGTCGCCGTTTCCGATTCTCCCGCCGATCAGCTGCTGTGCGCGCGGGCGTGGGCCACAGACAAAATTCCTGCCGCGCCAGCGCCCATTTGGAAGGGCGAGCGCTACCGCCATGAGCGCATCCGCATCGCCTACCTTTCGGCGGACCTGCGCGATCATCCGGTCGCGCATCTGCTCGCAGGCATGTTCGAACAGCACGACCGGCAGCACTTCGACACGGTGGCGATCTCTTTCGGCCCCGCTGCACCGAGCGCGATGCGCACCCGCCTGGAATCGGCTTTCGGGCGCTTCATCGACGTGCGGGACCGCAGCGATCTGGAGATTGCACAGCTGCTGCGCGAGCTCGAGATCGATATCGCGGTCGATCTCATGGGATATACGCGCGAATCCCGCACCGGCATCTTTGCGCTGCGGGCAGTCCCCGTGCAGGCGAGCTACATCGGCTATCTGGGCACCATGGGCACTGAGCACATGGATTACCTGATCGCCGACGGCACGATCGTACCCGCAGAGCAACGGAAATATTATTCGGAAAAGATCGTCTACCTGCCCAGCTATCAGGCCAACGATTCAAAGCGGGTTATCGCGGGCAAGCGCTACACCCGCGCCGAGCTCGGCTTGCCGCAAACGGGCTTCGTGTACTGCTGCTTCAACAACAATTTCAAGATCACGGCCGCGACCTTCGACGGTTGGATGCGCATCCTGCAGCGGGTGCAAGGCAGCGTGTTGTTTCTCTATGCCGACAATGATGCGGCGGCCGACAACCTGAGGAAGGAAGCGGCGGCACGCGGCGTCGCAGCGGAGCGGCTGGTGTTCGGCAAGCGCTTACCGCTGCCGGAGTATCTGGCCCGCTACCGAACGGCAGATCTGTTCCTGGACACGCTTCCGTACAATGCTGGCACCACTGCAAGCGATGCGCTGTGGGCGGGATTGCCTGTAGTGACGCGCACCGGCGCAACGTTTTCGAGCAGGGTGGCCGCCAGCGTGCTCAACGCCATCGAGCTGCCCGAGCTCATCACCGAAACGCAGGAAGCTTACGAAGCGCTCGCGGTGGAACTCGCCGTGAATCCGCTACGGCTAACGGAAATCAAAAATAAACTGGAACTCAACCGGCTCACAGCGCCACTCTTCGACACTGCGCGTTTCACGAAGCACATCGAGACTGCATACAGAGAAATGCATGAGCGCGCTCAGGCCGGCCTGCCGCCTGATCACATCGTCGTTCTGGATTAAGCCGAATGGGCTAGCCCGGCGCAAGCAGTGCTGCGCTCGGCCTATGCATTGCTGCGCGACGCGCTTGCCAGAGATAAAAAAAACGGGCACCCGAAGGTGCCCGTCTTTGACTGCTGATACAGCGAATGCGATTTCGATTAGAACGAGCTCGAAATGCCGACGCTGTACGCCTGCTGGGTGGTGCCGGCCGCGTTGGTCGTAGCGCCAGAGGTGGGGAAGCTCACGCCGCCCGAGCTGTAGGAGCCTTTGCGGTCGTTGGACAACCGGCCGTAGGAAGCGACGAGCTTGGTATACTTGTCCACCGCATAAGCGTAGTTCAAGGTCCAGAACGTCGCGCCGGAGTCGCTCGTGTCGCAAGCGGCCGTCGTAGCGGAGGTGCAGGAATAGCTGCCCGCTCTGATGTAGGAAGCAGCGACAGAGTGCGGTCCGCTGATGGTCTGCTTGATGCCCAGGTACCATGCGTTACGCGACAGGCCGGTGAGGCCGGTTACGTTACCGGACTGGGTGTAATTGAGCTTTTCCCAGATCGCGGAGATGAAGGTGCTACCGAACGTGTAGCTGCCCAGGAGCTTGTAGCCCTTGTCCTTGGAGCTGGTGCCCGCTCCAACGTTTGCACTGCCAGCGCCAAACTGGTTCGCGCCCATCGCGGTGCCCCAGAGGTAGTCGGTGTGCTGCTCGAAGGCGCCGCCGACGTAGATCGGACCGTTCTTGTAGGTCAGCGTGCCGGACCAGAGTTCGGGCTTCTGCAGCGGGTTCGCGCCGGCTGCGGTTTCTTCGGCTGCGGTATAGCCGACGTGCGCCTGCACGCCCGAGTAGGACGGGGACAGGTAGTGCACGGTGTTCGGCGTGGTGCGCCCGAAGCTCATCGAGTTCGAGATCGCGGTGGCGGCAGTGGCGGA
>CAIVHG010000059.1 GCA_903905655.1 uncultured beta proteobacterium
CTGGCACGCGACTACGAACGATTGTCCCAAACCATCGCTAGCTTCCACTACCTTGCCTTTGTATGCCTCATGTTTCATCGCCTCGCCCCATTACTCACAAGTTCATAACAGGCTCTAGAGCAACTGGAATTGTCCGACGCAGACTCCGCGCAGCAGGTCGCGGTCGTCCCCGCCGGTGTCTGGCAGGCAGCCTATCCGCAGGGTGAATACGCACTGGTCGGGTGCACCGTTGGTCCGGGGTTTAGCTTTGAGGACTTTCGTTTTGTTTCGTCGCTGCCCGAGCACGCTGAGCATCTTTCTGGTGCGTTTGGCGATCATCGCAAGCTGCTTTGAAGGAGCGCACGCCTCGCGCCTTAGGAAATTATGCGTAACGTTCGTGTCCTTGCGGTAATTGCGGCGCTGCTGTTCATGGCAATGGCGATCTATACGCATCCGCTAAAGCCGGGCATCCCTGTACTTCAGCTGACGTTTTCAGAAGTCGCCTTCCGGTCGATCTTGTCGGAGTGGACGCCCTTCGGCGTTGAGATATTCAAGCGGCACTTCCTGATCGATTTGCCATTCTTGGTGTGTTACGGGTGTTTGGGGTATTTGCTCTCGACGCAGACGCGGCTGTTCGAGAGATTCGCGCCGGCGGCAAGGTCGCTGCTGGCGCTTGCACTGCCCGCCGCGGCAGTGGCGGACGCCACGGAAAACGCGTTTCACCTGACTTTCCTGTTCGGCGCGGGGCCATTTACGCAGGTTCAATACTTCGCGGCCGGCGTGGCGGCATCCACGAAGTGGCTATTGATCCTCGCTTTCATCGGCGGTGCGTTATATGCAAAGCTTAAAACGGCAGAGTGACGCACTCATACATCGGACCGGCTGGAGCACGCGTTGATCGACCGCGCTTCTTTTGTTTGCTGGGCGCTACGCGGCAAAACCGCGCAGCGCCAGTGAACTCTGCGTGATTGCGCTGCCTGCGCATCTGTTATTTGAATACCTGGAGTCAACATGCCTGGTCCCGCTCGCGCCGGCCTCTTTATCTATGCCAAAGATCTTGCCCGCCTTGCGGGCTTCTATGAGGTGGTCCTGGGCATGTCACGCCGCCATGGGTCGGAGGAGTTAGTGGTCCTCGAGTCTAAGGATATACAGCTCGTGGTGCACGCTATGCCGCCGGATATAGCGTCGAAGGTTACGGTTACGTCTCCGCCGCAGCGGCGCGAGAACACAGCGCTCAAATTCTTTTATACTGTTGCAAGCATCGCCGCGGCCCGCTCGTCCGCGGCAGCTTTGGGCGGTGAGGTCTGCGAAGAGCAATGGCAAGGCCCGGGCTTCCGGGTCTGCAATGCATGTGATCCGGAGGGCAATATCTTTCAGGTGCGGGAAAGTGCGCTCTGATCCAATGGATTGGCGTGCGGCTGCGTCAAAAATTCTGCACTACAAGAAGTGGCAATGAAGCCGGTGGTTCAGCGGGAGGCGACGGGGTGCGGGATAGCGAGTGCCGCCGCGATCGCGGGACTGTCGTATGCGCGCGCGAAGGCGATCGCGCATTCGCTCGGCATCTCAGCGCAGGACCACCGGTTGTGGTCTCGAACCTACCATGTGCGCAAGTTACTCCGTCACCTGGGCGTGAAGACGGGGCGCTCCGAGCTTACGTTTCGCTCATGGGAGGCGTTGCCCGACCTCGCACTGCTATCCATCAAGTGGCACCTGGAGCAGGGACGACCGTTCTGGCACTGGGTGGTATTCGTGCGCGATGAGGCAGGCGCGCGCGTGCTCGATTCCAAGATAAGCCTAAAGCGTCACGTCCGTACCGATTTCGGGTGCATCAAGCCGAAGTGGTACATTCCAATCGCCGACGCCCGGGCACTATCCAAGATTGAAAGATGACGGGCAAGGTGCGAGAGATAATGGTCTGATCCGCGCGACGCGGCAGCGTGTGGCACAATTCTGGATTCAAGCGCGGTTGTTTTCAGGGAGTGGATGGATGAGCGATCCGGTTGATGCGTTGATCCTGGACCTGCTGGAATGGATAGGACCGCGGCCGCGGGAATACGCCGAGGTGATCGAGGCCTGGCACACCTCCTGTCCGCGCCTGCCGGTGTGGGAAGAAGCCCAGGCGCGCGGACTGCTGGCGCGCGAGCACCGGCCGGGGGGCGGTGTTTTCATTTCCGTCTCCAAGGCTGGCAGTGCGCTGCTCTCACAGCGGCGATGAGCGAGCCGCTCTACCACATCACAACGGCGCCTGAAGCCGAGGCCGCTGCGCAGGAAGGCTCCTATCTGCCGCGTGCATACGCTGCGGACGGTTTTATTCACTGCTCTTACTCGCGGCAGGTCGTTAGAGTCGCGCATCTCAGGTTTCACGGACGCACGGACCTGGTGTTGCTCGAAATCGATCGCGCGAAGCTTGAGTGCAGAGTCGTCGAGGAAAATCTGGAAGGCGGAGCAGAACTGTTCCCGCACATCTACGGTGCGTTGCCCATGTCTGCGGTGGTGAGCGTGCATCCATTTCGTTGCATGCCGAGTGGATGCTTCGAATTGCCGGCGGCAGTGCGCGTTTAAGGAAAGCGCCAGCAGGGCATCGGCGGATTGCTAGCGGTCCGCGTTATCGGTCGTGATCGCCGATCTTTTTTTCGCGCGTACGCTTGCGTTCTCCGAGCTGTTTCTTCAGCGTCAGGCGCCGCTGGCGCGCGCCGGCCGTGGGCTTGGTCTTGTGCCGCACTTTCGGTTTTATCGCCGCGGCGCGGATGAGCGCGATCAGGCGGACGCGCGCTTCGGCGCGATTTTGCACCTGAGTGCGATAGGTCTGCGCGAGGATGACGATGTCGCCCTCGGCGGTCGCCCTGCCGCCCGCCAATGCGATCAGCCGCGACTTCACGTCGGCGGGCAGGGCGGGGGAGCGCAGCGCATTGAAGCGCAATCGCACCGCCGTGGAAACCTTGTTTACGTTCTGGCCGCCGGGCCCCGACGCGCGCACGAACTCTTCTTCGAGTTCCGAGTCGTCAATAGCAATGCTGCGCGTGATCCTGATCATGGTTGCAGTTTAGCGGCCATGTGGCGCAGCAACAAGCGTCTTGAGCCAGCGGCCGGCCGCGAGCGGATGCAGCCGCGGCGCAAAGTGCTAGAATCCCTCATCTTCCAGCTCGCGGTGATCTGTCAATGATCTCAAAGCTCACGCCTCGCCTCGGTTATTTCCTGGGGTTCCTCACCTGTGGACTGTTGCTCGCGTATGCGCTTTATCTACAGCACTACGAGTTACAGGATCCGTGCCCGCTCTGCATATTCCAGCGCGTGGCGTTCATGGTCGTGGGCATCTTTTTCCTGATCGGCGCGGTACATGGCCCGAAGCGCGCCGGCGTCTACGTCTACAGCACGCTGCAGTTTCTCGCAGCGGGTGTCGGCGCTGCGATTGCCACGCGCCACGTCTGGCTGCAGCATCTGCCGAAGGACAAGGTTCCGGAGTGCGGTCCCGGGCTCAGCTATATCCTCGACCGCTTTCCGCTCTCCCAGGCGCTGGACAAAGTCTTTCGTGGTTCGGGTGAATGCGCGGAAGTGGGCTGGACCTTCCTGCACCTGTCGATCGCCGAGTGGTCTCTGGTGTGTTTCGTTGGGCTTGCGATCCTTGCCATCGTGGTTGCGGTGGTCGCTTCCAAACGTGCCAAAGATCGCTAGCCACAGCGCGGCCGGAGCGGGCAATCTCACAGGCGGGCGCGACCGCGGGTTGGGCGATCGCGCCGGGTATTCAGTCTTTCACGCTCTTATGTCTGGAGTCAGTTGGCGTTCCAGCTGCAGTATCTGGTCTTTGAGGAGCAGCTTCTTTTTCTTGAGTCGTTGCAATTGCAATTGATCCTGCCCTGCTTTGTCCGCGAGTTTCGCGATCACGTCATCGAGGTCGCGGTGTTCGATGTGCAAAACCTCGATGCGCTGTTTTAGGGATTCCATCTCGATCTGCATGGGCGTTCTCCTTCTGGTTGCCACGAAAAGTATAGTCCCATTTTTTTGGAAAAGCAGCGTGCTAGAGTAAGTGCAAGCGGGATAATGGGCGTGCCGCCGCGCGGGGCATCGGCGCGGTTCGTGCGTCTGAAAGTAACCCGATGATTTTTCAAACGTTCGATGCGGCCCGGCGAGCGTTCTAGGCGCACCCTGATGGGGCGGCGGCGAACTTCGATTTCAGGAAGAACATGGGGACCACAAGCGATCAAGCGCTTCCCGTTAGCTACGCCGATGTAGCGGCCGCCGCCGCGCGGCTGCAGGGCATCGCGCACGTGACCCCGGTGCTCACTTCGCAGGCCGTGGACGAACGCAGCCATGCTGCGGTCTACTTCAAATGCGAGAATTTTCAGCGCATGGGCGCGTTCAAATTCCGCGGCGCCTACAACGCGTTGTCGCAGCTCGATGCCGACCAGAAGCGGCGCGGCGTGATCGCGTTCTCATCCGGCAATCATGCGCAGGCAGTTGCACTCGCGGGCAAACGCCTGGGCATCCGGGCGCTGATCGTGATGCCGCAGGATGCGCCGCAGGTCAAACTCGCCGCGACCCGCGACTACGGCGCCGAGGTCGTCACCTACGACCCCGCGGCCGAAGATCGCGAAGCGATCGCGCAGGCGCTCGCTGTGGAGCGCGGCCTCACCTTGATTCCTCCGTTCGATCATCCGCACGTGGTGGCGGGGCAGGGCACTGCGGCGCTGGAGCTGATCCAACAAACCGGGCCGCTCGATTATCTGCTCGTGCCCTGCGGCGGCGGCGGTTTGCTGTCGGGCTCTGCGATCGCGGCCAACCATCTGTCGCCTGGCATCAAGGTCATCGGCGTGGAGCCTGCGGCCGGCGACGACGTGGCGCGCTCCTTTCGCAGCAAGACGCTGCAGACCGTGGACCATCCGGATACCATCGCCGACGGCGCGCGCACGCGCTGCGCGGGCAGCGTGACTTTCCCTCTGATCCTGCATCACGTGCACGATGTGCTCACCGTTACCGATGAACAGTTGCTCGCAGCCATGCTGTTTCTCTGGGAGCGCATGAAGATCGTTATCGAGCCCACGGGCGCGCTCGGCGCAGCGGCGCTGCTCGAAGGAGCGTTCAGTGCGCCCGGCAAACGCATCGGCATCATCGTGAGCGGCGGCAACGTTGATCTCAAGGCGCTGTGCGCTTATCTGTGACCCGCTGCGCGCCGGGTTAGAATTCGTCCATGGTGCGCAAAGATTCCGCAGGTGAACGTGTTGATGTGGCGATGCTGGTCGATGTCGAGACCGGCGACCGCAATCCCGCGGGCCGTTTCGTTCCCGAGCGGGCGAGCATGGAGGCGAAAGTGCTCGCCGCGCTGCGCGCACGCTATCGCAGCGTTGCTGTGGTGCCGTTCGGGCCGGACGTCGTTGCCACGATGTCGGAACTGCGCGCGCTCAGGCCGCGCATGGTGTTCAATCTCACGGAATGGGTAGACGGCGATCGCGGGCTCGATCACGCAATCGCTGGATTGCTCGACATGATGAAGCTGCGTTACACCGGCACCGGCCAGATCGGGATGCAGCTGTGCCGCGACAAAGAGCTCGCCAAGCGTCTCGTGGCGGAGGCCGGGGTCGATGTGCCGCGCGCATTCACACCGGAACGCGGGGCGCGGCTGCTGCGCACGCCGCTGCCGTTTCCGCTGATTGTGAAGCCGCGCACCGGAGACGCTTCCGACGGCATCGACAAATCCTCGCTGGTGCATACACCGCTAGCCCTGCGCCGGCGCCTGCGGGCGCTGCGGCCGCAGTTCAGGGATCCGGTGTGCGAAGAGTACATCCCGGGACGCGACATCTACGTAGGCATCATTGGCAACGAGCCGCGTGTGCTCGCGCCCACCGAGATGGTGATCGGGAGCAAGCGTGCTGCGGCGCCGAAGTTCGCGACCTTCAGGATCAAGAACGACGGTGCGTATCGCAGCAAGTGGCGGGTGAGTTACCGGCTGGCGAACCTGCCGGCGCCGCTGCTGCGCACTCTCAAGCAATACAGCGCCGCGGCGTTCCGCGCCCTCAAGCTGCGCGATTATGCGCGGCTCGATTACAGGCTCACCGATGAAGGCCGCCTGGTGTTCATCGAGGCGAACCCGAATCCGGATCTCACGCCGCACACGCTGGGGCAGAACCTGTGCTTCGTGGGCATCGCTTACGAAGAGCTGATCCCGCGCATCGTGCAGATCGCGGAGCGGCGTTATCGCCGCGGCCGCTGAGAGCACGGTCGTACGGCGTGTCACACCCGCCGTTTGACGGCGTAATTAGAATGAAATGCTCTGAGTGTTGTAGGTGCAGTAACGGCGGGTGTGACACGCCCTACAGGGGCTAGATTTCCCTGCCGAGCTTTAGCTCGCGGGCGCGCTCCAGCACTTTGGCTGCAACGTAGATGTCCTGTATTCCCAGGCCTAAAGATTCGTAGAGCGTGATCTGCTCATCGGCGGTGCGCCCCGGGCGCATGCCGGCCGCGATCTCTCCGATTTCCGGCAGCGCTTCCCAATGCAGCAGCCCAGCTTCTACCAGAGGCAGCAAGTCGCCGCATTCGTTGCGCGCGGTGCCGCGCGAATCCACGGCGATCAGGGCACAGCGGCGCGCCGCCTCTGCGTCCAGTTCGCGGCGCATCAGCGCATTGGAACCCGCGGCATTGATGTGCTGTCCGGGTGCCAGCCATTCGCCGAGCAGCACTGGTGTTGCGGACTTGGTGATGAGATTGACGATGTCTGCGCCGCGCACCGCGGCCTCCGCGCTCTCGGCAGCGACGACTTCGATCTTGAGCCTGGCCGACATCTGCTCGCAGAAGGCGACGAGCTTTTCGCGGGTGCGCGCGTAGACCTGCGCGCGCTTGATCGGCCGCACGGCGCATACTGCCGCGAGTTGCGATGCGCCGTGGTTTCCGGCGCCGATCTGGCCGACGACGTGCGCAGCGCTGCGTGCGAGGTGGCGGGTCGCGAGTCCGCTGGCTGCGCCCGTGCGCGTAGTGTTTAGATGAAAGTTGCAGTCCATCTGCGCGAGCAGCTTCCCGCTATCGTAATCGTAGAGATACACGTGGGACTGCGTGCCCGAGGGCGTCGCGTAATAGGCCTTGTATCCTGTCACCCCGATCTCAGGGGCCGCTGCCTGAAGGATGTTGAGCGAGCGCGACGCGCTGAGGGTGCGCGTGCGCGGCGTATCGACGGCGCGGCCTTGGGCGCATGCAACGTGCGCGCGTTCCACGAGCGCAATCGCATCGCGCATGGTGAGCACTTGCTGGATGTCTTGGTCGGAGAGATAGAGCATGAGTGCTACCTGCAGGGTGCTGGTTTGAAAGCAGAGGCTATGCTACGCATTGCTGCCTGATCTTTCAAGCAATGGCTGCATGCTATGAAAGCCGGCGACGCTTGGATTCCGGATGCTGTTCGATTATGATTCATGGCAACATCGCATTGCCGCCCTCATCGCGATTCTCAGCGAAAGGACACATTCGGCGGATGCGTATTGCCACACAGATGGCGCTCGCTGCCGCGCACGCGGCGCTGAATAGGGTAGACGATGGATCTCCAGAAGTTTTTTTCGCCACGGTCGGCGGCCTTGGTGGGCGCGACCGAAGACCTGCGTAAATTCGGCGGGCGCTGTCTGAATCGGCTGCTCAATTTCGGCTACACGGGAACGGTTTATCCCGTAAATCCCAAATACCAGGAGCTCTTCGGTCACAGTTGTTATGCGAGCGTCGGCGCGCTGCCGGAGACCCCGGATCACGTCGGCATCGTGGTGCCGGCGGAACAAGTGCTCGGCGTCCTCGAGCAATGCGCGGCGCGCGGCGTGCCGTTCGCGACCGTCTACACCTCGGGATTTCGCGAGACCGGCACGCAGCGTGGCATCGAACTTCAGGACGCGATCACGGCGCTGGCGCGGCGCGGCCCGACTCGCATCATGGGCCCGAACTGCAATGGCTTCGTGAGCTTCGTTCACGGGTTTTGCCTGACTTCGACGGCGACGCTCGCCGGTCCGCGCAAGGCCGCGGGCAATGTTGGCATCATCGCCCAGAGCGGAGGGCTCGGGCAGATCAATGTGATGCTGCGCGCCCAGGAACTCGGGCTGGGCGTGAGCCACCAGGTGAGCTGCGGCAATCAGGCCGATCTGGATGCGCTGGACTTCGCGGAGTTCATGGTTGCCGATCCTCATACCGACGTCATCCTGATGGCGCTCGAGAGCATCACCGACGGTGGGAAGCTCGAGCGCGTTGCGCGCTATGCGGCCGAGCAGGAGAAGCCAATCGTCATGCTCAAGCTTGGACGCACCAGCGCCGGCCAGCGTCTCGCCGCTTCGCATACCGGCGCCGTCACCGGCAGCGACAGCGTGCACAGCGCAGCCTTTAAACAGTACGGCGTGATCCGCGTGAACGACTGCAGCGAGCTGAATCTCATGGCGATGCTGCTGCGGCGGCGGCGCTGGTCGCAGGGACGCCGCGCTGCTGCCGTTTCCGCCTCCGGCGGGCACGCGGTGCTGATCGCCGATCTGGGGGAACAACTGCGCATCGAGTGGCCGCATTTCGGCGTGCGTACGGAGCAACGTTTGAACGAGCTGCTGCCGGCCTTTGGTACGCCCAACAATCCGACGGATCTCACGACGGCGTCGACCGGGAATGCGGTCAAGTTCGGCGCGGCGCTGACCGCGATCGCGGAAGACGAGGCGGTCGATTTCATGATCCCGATCTTCACCGTCAACACGGAAGCCGAGATTCGCGCCGGGGTCGACATGATCAATGCGACCAGCAAGCCCGCGGCCATGCTGTGGACGGGCCGGTGCAACAACAATCCAGAGTTCACGCCGCCGCTGCTCGCCGCCGAAGGCATTCCGGTGTTCCGCGACGCGCTGCAATGCCTCAATGTGATCAGCACCAGCATGGACTACGCGGAGTTCCTGCGTGCATCGAAGGACGCCGGCGCGCCGCAGCGGCCGCAGGGAGCCGACGCGGGCCGCGTCCGGGCTTTGCTCTCGCAGCACCACGAGCGCGTGCTCGGGGAACACGCAAGCCGCGCGCTGCTTGCCGCCTATGGATTCGACAGCATCTGCGGCGGGCTTGCCGGCAACGCGGAGGAGGCCGTGACGCTTGCCGCGTCCTGCGGCTATCCGGTGGTGCTCAAGATCGCGTCGGACGACATTCCGCACAAGACGGAGGCCGGCGGCGTCAAGCTGGCGCTGTGCGATGTGGGCGCGGTGCGCGACGCGTACCGCGACATCATGAAAGCTGCCGTGGCATATAACGCAAAGGCGCGCATCGATGGCGTGCTGGTGCAGCCGATGGCGCCGGCGGGGATCGAATTGATACTCGGAGTCTCGCGCGATGCGACATTCGGCCCAGTGGTCGCAGTCGGACTGGGCGGCATTCACGTCGAAGTGCTGCACGACGTCGCGCACCGCATCGCGCCGATCGATGCACGGCAGGCGCTGTCCATGCTCAAAGAACTGCGCGCATTCCCATTGCTCGAAGGCGTGCGCGGCGCTGCGCCGCGTGACATCGCGGCCGTCGTCGAAACCATCGTGCGTCTGTCGTGGTTTGCGCACGACTTGGCCGGTGAAATCGCGGAGCTGGATCTCAACCCCTTGCTGGTGCTGCAGGCGGGTCAGGGCGTGCGCATGCTCGACGGCTTGATCGTGCGCTGAACCGCCGGTCACGCAGAGTCGATTACGGTCCTATAATCGCAGGCGCTTCGCGCGCTGCGCTCTCAACAGGAAGGGCTAAGATGGATGCACTGGAACTGCTGCTCAACCGGACCTCTGCGCTCAAGCTGACCGAGCCCGGCCCGAATGCGAGCGAGCTCGATCAGATATTCAGGAGCGCGCTGCGCGCGCCCGATCACGGACGGCTGCGGCCGTGGCGCTTTGTCGTGATCCCCAGCGACAAGCGCGAGCGCTACGGCGAACTGATGAGCGAGCTGCTGCATCTACGTACGCCGGACGCCACGCCGGAGATGCTCGCAGGCGAGCGCGACAAGGCGCTGCGGGCGCCGCTCATCATCATCGCGGCGGCGCGCGTCAAAGACCACCCAAAGATACCCGAGGTCGAGCAGGTGTTGTCGGCGGGCGCGGCGGTGCAGAACATCATGCTGACCGCGGAAGCGATCGGCTACAGGGCGATGTGGAGAACCGGCGCGCCAGCCTACGATGCCAGGGTCAAGAAAATGCTGGGACTGGACGACACCGATGTGATCGCGGGAATCGTCTACCTCGGCACCCGTGCCGGCGGCTCATCGCCGGCAGTGCGCCCGTTGCCCGCCGATTTCGTGAGTACCTGGGCGGGCTGAGCGCGCGGCGCGGCCGCGCTTTCGGGAACGTTCAGGCGGGTTGCGTCGCTGCGGGTATGGGTTCGTGCCGCTGTGCCCGTTGCGGCACGATCTCGGTCCAGTACATCCACACCAGCGAGACGGCGGTGATGCCCCACAGCAGCATGAAGATCACGGAGTTGACGCCGGTGATATCGACCAGCACGCCGAACATGATCGGCAGCAGGAAGCCGCCGAGTCCGCCGAACAGGCCGACGATTCCCGAGACCACGCCGATGTTGTCGGAGTATTCGTCGGAGATGTATTTGAAAACGGATGCCTTGCCAATCGCCCACGCGATGCCCATGATGAACATGAGCGCGGTGAACGCCCACACGTTGAGGCCGAAGTGCAGCGTTATGTCGCCCTTGAGCGTCCTCACCACGAGGTCGGTCTGCGGATAGGACAGGAAGAACAGGCACACCCACGACAGCAGCATCACCCACCAGGTCACGGGGTGCGCGCCCCACTTGTCGGACATCCAGCCGCCGACCGCGCGCAGCAGTCCGCCGGGCAGCGAAAAGCAGGCGGCGAGCAGCGCGGCCGATTGCAGCGAGAAGCCGTACTCGGTCACGTAGTATTTGGTCATCCACAGCGAGAGCCCGACGAAGCCACCAAATACGATCGAGTAGTACTGGCAGTACTTCCAGACGCGCGGATCTTTGAGTGCCTGAAACTGTTCTTTCACGCCCACCGCGGGAGACACGACGTGGCTCTGGTCGTGGTGCGACAGCGCCCAGAAGATCAGCGCGGTCACCAGCATGGCCACTGCGTAGACGCGCGGAACCATCGTCCAGCCATAGCCGATCACCAGCGCCGGCGCCACGAACTTGGTGACCGCAGCGCCGGAATTTCCCGCGCCGAACACGCCCATCGCCATGCCCTGCCGGCGTTTCTCGAACCAGCGCGCGACGTAGGCGATGCCGACCGAGAAGGAGCCGCCGGCGAGTCCCACGAACAATCCCAGCACCAGCAGCTGCCAGTATTCGGTCGCGTCGCCGATCAGCCAGATCGGAATGACCGTCGCCAGCATCAGCACGAAAAACACGATGCGCCCGCCGAACTTGTCGGTCCACATGCCGAGCGGCAGGCGGATCAGCGAGCCCGTGAGCACCGGCATCGCGGCCAGCAGTCCAAACTGCGTTTCGTTGAGGTTGAGCGTTTTCTTGATCGGGATGCCGATCACGGCGAACATCATCCATACCGCGAAGCAAATGGTGAATGCGAGCGTGCTGCCCGCCAGCACCGACCATTGCTTGTTCTTTGGGTTTGCCATCGCTGCGTCCCGTTGTTTAGACGGAATGACTGTATAGTCGCAGCGCCTGAAATTCCTTGATTTCAGTTAAGAACGCGGGGATCGCGCACGCGCAGGCGTGCGCTGGACGAATACGGACAGGCTCAGCACAGTGCGGGTTATTTCCCGCAGGCCTCGATCTTCGCCCGCAGGCAGGCCAGCGCGTAGTCGATTTCAACAGCGGTATTGAAACGGCCCACCGTAATGCGTATCGAATTGCCCGCGCCGTCGCCGGCGCGGCCCAGCGCCTGCAGCACGTGGGAAGGGGCGCCGCCGGCTATGCATGCCGCCGCCTGCGACACGGCGATCTCGCTCAGTGACTCGATCACCTGCTCGGCCTTGGGCAGCAACAGGCTGATATTGAGATTGTGGGCGATGCGCTGCTCCATGTCGCCATTGACCTGGACGCCTTCGAGCGCGGCGAGCCCGTCGTACAGCCGGTCGCGCAGCGCGCGCATCCGCGGCACTTCGCTCGCCATTTCCTCACCCGCGATGCGAAAGCTGGCGCCCATGCCTACGATCTGGTGCGTGGCGAGCGTGCCTGAGCGCAGGCCCTGTTCGTGGCCTCCGCCGTGCATCTGCGCCTCGAGCGGCACCTGCGATTTGGATGACACGTAGAGCGCGCCGATGCCCTTGGGCCCATAGGTCTTGTGCGCAGTGAAGGACATGAGGTCGACCGGGGAGCGCCTGAGGTCGATCGCCACCTTGCCGGTTGCCTGCGCGGCGTCAACGTGAAAGATGATGCCGCGGGCGCGGCAGATGCTGCCGATGGCATCGATGCCCTGGATCACGCCGATCTCGTTGTTGACCAGCATCACCGAGGCGAGCACGGTGTCGGGGCGCAGCGCCGCGGCGAATGCCTCGAGATCGAGCAGCCCGTCGGAGCGCGGCGCGAGCATCGTCGCTTGGCAGCCCTGGCGTTCAAGCTCGTGCATCGTGTCGAGCACCGCCTTGTGCTCGGTCTGCAGGGTGACGAGATGGCGGCCGCGGCTGCGGGCGGCGAGCGCCAGGCCCTTGATGGCGAGGTTATTGGACTCCGTCGCACCGGAAGTCCATATGATCTCGGCAGGCTCGGCGCCCACCAGCGCAGCGACCTCGGCACGCGCCTGTTCGACCGCGGCGCGCGCCTCGCGCCCGTAAGCATGCGAGCTGCTCGCCGGGTTGCCGAACCTTTCGCTCAGCCACGGCAGCATCTCCTGTACGACGCGCGGGTCGACGCGCGTGGTGGCCGCATTGTCGAGGTAGATCGGCGCCTTCCCCATGGGGCGGGACGTCTAGTGCTTCGGGATCAGCGCGGAGAGCACGCGCTGGCGCTTTTCCTCGACGTCCTTGGCGAATCCCGGGTATTTCTGCTCGATGAACGAGGTCGCCAGGCCGACCTTGAGCAGGGCGATGGCGAAGGTGGCGGCGAGGTCATCGACCTCCGGGCTCGCCTTCGCGAGCTGCAGCGCCTCGGTGGTCTCGTCTAAAAGCTGCTGAAGCGCCGCGTGCATTTCCTGGTCGAAAAGCCCTTGCATGTTTGAATCCTCGAGTGTGAAGTGCGAATTTTATCGCCTCCGACTGCGTGCCGGGAACGATTATTTGAGCGCTGCGCGCGACGGCCCCAGGCAGCGGTGCGAACGAAGGATCGCACAAATGGCGTGGATGCCGCTAAAATACGCGGCTTTGCCCAGCAAGGATCATTCGTTATGCTAGCTTCAAAGAAGAAGAAACGCCCCGCAGTCGTTGCAAAGAAGAAGGGGCGCGCCCCGCTTGTTGCAAAGAAGAAGAGAAGCTCCCCGCTCGTCGTGGTGCGTAACTCCAATATCCACGGCAAAGGGGTATTTGCCAACGCATTGCTGCCCAAGGGCAGCCGCATCATCGAATACAAGGGTCGGCACATCACCGAGAAGGCGGCCGATGACAAGTACGGCGACGATGCAGGCACGCACACCTTCCTGTTCCTGATCGAAAACGAGATGGTGATCGATGCCAATTACGAGGGAAATTCCTCGCGCTGGATCAATCACAGCTGCGATCCGAACTGCGATGCGAACGAGGAAGAAGGCCGCGTCTACATCGAAGCGCTGCGCACCATAAAGCCCGGCCAGGAACTCACCTATGATTACCAGCTGATCGTCGAAGAGCGCTATACGCCGGCGCTCAAGCGGATGTATGCCTGCGGGTGCGGCTCCAAGAAGTGCCGCGGCCACATCCTGGGCCCCAAGCGCTGATCTTGGGTTCCTTAAATCCGGGCGCGGTCCTCAGCGGACTGCGCCCGGTTATTCCTGCTCAGCGCCTGCTGCGGCGGGCCGGCGCGTTATTCGGCTTTAATGCCGGTCTTCTTTACCACCTTGATCCAGGTGTCGATGTCGCTCTTGATCAGCTTGCCGAATTCCTCGGGCGTGCCGCCGGCGGCAGACACGCCTTCGCCGGCCAGCTTGTCCTGCATTTCCTTCGACTTGAGTATCTTGTTGAGCTCGCCATTGACGCGGTCGAGGATCGGCTTGGGCAGGCCCTTGGGACCGACGATGCCGTGCCACAGGACCACATCATAGTTCTTGAGGTTGGATGACTCGATCACGGTCGGAATGTCCGGTGCCGCGTCGATGCGCTTGGCGGTGCTCACGGCGATGCCCTTCAGGCGTCCCGCCTTCATCTGCGGCATCACCGGCGCCACGCTGCCGAACAGCACCTGCACCTGGCCGCCGATGGTATCGGTAAGCGCCGGGCCGGTGCCCTTGTACGGCACGTGGATCATTTTGATGCCGGCCATGTCGTCGAACAGTTCGGTGGCAAGCTGCGTGATGCTGCCGGCGCCGCTCGAAGCATAGGCGAGCTGCCCCGGTTTCGACTTCGCGAGCGCGATCAGATCGCGCGTCGTCTTCACCGGCAGCGCGGGATGCACGACGATCAGAAACGGGCCCTGCGAGAGCTGGATCACCGGCTGAATGTCGTTCACCGGGTCGAACGCGAGCTTGAACAGGGCGGGGTTCACCGCATAGCTGCCCGCGATCAGCGTGAAGGTGTAGCCGTCGGGTGGCGACTTCGCGCCGAGCTCGGCGCCGAGCACGCCGCCGGCACCGGGACGGTTGTCGACGACCACCGACTGCCCCAGCACTTCGGTCAGCTTCGACGCTGCGACGCGCGCAATGAAATCGGTGCCGCCGCCGGGCGCGAACGGGGCGATGATGCGGATCAGGTGGTTCGGGTACGGTTGAGACGCTGCCGTGCCGCAGATTGCGATGCCGGCTGCCGCGATCAGGCAGGTGACTAGGCTCTTCATGATGCCTCCGATCATTAACAAAAAATTAAGGTTTGTCCATCGTATCACATAGCCCGCCGTCAACAGCGGGTGGCGCTGTCATATTACAGGCGGCGCAGGATTTCGGTGCCCTTGTAGAGCGTCTGCTCGGTCTTGGCGAAGCAAAAGCGCAGCACCTTGTGGCCGGGCGGCTGGTGGTAGAAGGCTGAAAGCGGGATGGCGGCCACGCCGTGCTCGCGCGTCAGCCGCATTGCGAACTCGCTGTCCGGCTCGTCGCTGATGGCTTCGTAACGCACGCTCTGGAAGAAGGTGCCGTTGGACGGCAGCAGCGTGAAGCGTGATTCGCGCAGCCGGTCGCGGAAGTAGTCGCGCTTTTCCTGATAGAAGCGGGCGAGCCCCAGGTAGCGCTGCGGGTCCTGCATGAATTCCGCGAGCGCGTACTGCACCGGGCTCATGCAGGTGAAGACGTTGAACTGGTGAACCTTGCGAAATTCGGCCATTAGATTCGCAGGCGCCACGCAGTAGCCCATCTTCCATCCAGTGACGTGATAGCTCTTGCCGAACGAGTAGACGGCGAAGCTGCGCTGTGAGAGATCGGGATGCCGCGTCACGCTCTCGTGGCGCGCGCCGTCGTACACCAGGTGCTCGTAGACCTCATCGCTGAGAATCACGATGGCGGTGCCGCGCGTGATGCGCGCGAGCGCATCCATGTCGGCAGCGCTGAACACGCTCGACGTCGGATTGTTGGGCGTGTTTATGATGATCATGCGCGTGCGCGGCGTGATCGCGCGCTGCACTGCTTCCCAGTCGCACCGGTAGTCCGGAAAGCTGAGCGCGACGTAGACCGCCGTGCCGCCGTGCACCTCGATGGCGGGCACGTAGCTGTCGTACGCGGGCTCCAGCACGATCACCTCGTCGCCCGGCCGCACCAGCGCCGCGATCGCGGTGTAGATCGCATAGGTCGCGCCGGGCGTGACTGTGATCTCGGTCTCCGGATCGTAGGCAGTGCCGCAGAGCGCGGCGATCTTCTGCGCGATGGCGTCGCGCAGTTCCGGCACCCCGGCCATTGGCGGGTACTGATTCTTGCCCGCCTTCATGTACTTGGTCACCAGCTCCTGCAAATGCGGATCGCAGTCGAAATCCGGAAAGCCCTGCGAGAGATTGACTGCGTTGTGTTCCTGGGCGAGGCGCGACATCACGGTGAAGATCGTGGTGCCGACGTTCGGCAGTTTGGAGGCTAAGCTGCGATTGTAGTGGGGCATGAGATTCGGTGGTGCTGCGTTTTATTTTTCATAATGCGGCATCAGGGCTGTAACCGTGTTTCGCCAACAGCAGCCGTGGTGCGCACCGACAGCGCTTTGAAGTCGTCGACGTAATTCTGCATGCGGCGCAACACGGTATCGCGCTGTGCGGGCGTGAGCAGCTTCTCGACCGCCATGTAAAACGCGATGCGTTTTTCGCCGGCTTCTTTGGCGAGCCGCGAATATTCCGGATGGCGGCCGTCCTCCCAGTTGGCGAGGAATGCACGCAGCCTGGGCTTTAGGTCCTGCGGGTTGGCGCGCAGCTTAAGCAGTTCCATGAACTCCTTCTGGCGGCGCAGCCGGTCGCGATGTCTGAGCTCGCTGGTCTGCGGGATCGCTTCCAGCAGCGTGGCGATCTTCTGCTCCTGCTCGTCGCTCAGATTACCCGTCCAGTCGTCGATCTGATTGAGGGTGCGTTTCAGGCGTGCGCGCGTCCGCTGCGCGGGCCCTTCTCCGACCGCATTCTCGCTGACGAACTTCCGGTTGTCCTTGTCCCATTGCTTTTGCAGCGTGGTGATCTGCTCGGGCTTCACTGTCGCGAGCAGCGCGACGGCGTCGTCGATGCCGCGGTTGACGATGGTGCGGTAGCGCGCTTCGAAGCCCTCGACCAACCATTCGATGTCATTGCGCTTGAGCCCGTCGCGCGCCCTGTCGATTGCGGTGCTGACAAAGACTGCGTACTCCGGCAGCTGTTCGTAGCGGTGCCATCTGAGCAGCGCGTCGAGCCGCGCGTTGAAATCGCGCTTCTGATCCTGGTCCATGTCGAAATAATCGTCGGCGCGCCACGCGAGCATCGTATCGGCATTGCGGTAGCCGATACGAAACGCGGTGCAGCCCGAGAGCAGCTCGAAGGCGAGCAGCAGCAGGACCCAGCAATAGCGCTTTATTGGCATGCGGTCAGTGACGTGGTGCGAGCGCGCCGCGCGAGTTCTGCTGCAGTGCGCGGCGCAGGGCTCAGGCCTTGCCGGTTTTCGGGATGAAGCGCAGCGCGACGCCGTTGTTGCACCAGCGCTGGCGGGTGGGCGGCGGGCCGTCGTCGAACACGTGGCCGTGGTGGCCGCCGCAGCGCGCGCAGTGATATTCGTCGCGTTCCACGATCAGCTCGAAATCTTTCTTTTGCGCGAACGCCCCGGGGATCGAGGTGAAGAAGCTCGGCCAGCCGGTGCCGCTTTCAAATTTCATCGCTGAAGTGAACAGCGGCAGGCTGCAGCCGGCGCACACGAATACGCCGGGCCGCTTCTCGGCATTGAGCGGGCTGGTGCCCGGGTGCTCGGTGCCTGCTTCGCGCAGAACGTTGTACGCCGCCGGCGTCAGGACTTTGCGCCACTCGGGATTGGAACGCGCAAGCGGAGCATTGGTAGCCGCGATGCTGGCGCCGTCGGCGAGCAGCGCGCGCCAGTTCTTCTGCAGATCCAGGATATCTTTCATCGTCAATGGCTGCGTCTGGGCCGCGCGGGCGCTCTGCGCAAGACCGACCGTCAAAGCCGTGAGCGACAAACCTCTGAGAAATGAACGTCGTTCCATGATGCACCTCCTATGTAGGGCCGTCGATGCTGTGACCGCACATCGTCCGGCTAATTCCCATCCTTCCTGCTGAACGCTTTTCTGCCAATGCGCTTCTGGTGAGCCAACTTGTATCTTACCTGTATCCGTGCCGCGCGGTGCGTCTGCTGGCGCACCGACACTGTATACTATCGTCATTCATTCGGGCCTAAATTCATCAATGACAGCAATTCGCAAGGCGCGGTCGGCAATGGCGCGCGCGGCCTTCTTGCTGCTGATCCTGCCCCTGCGCGGCGTTTGCCCCCTTTGTCGGTAGCGGCGGCGCCTGTGATAGATTGTATGCCCCCCACCTGATTACACAGGCCCAGCTTGATCACTCACAGCACTCATTCGCGCCGCGCCAGGCCACGGGACCAGAACATGCCCATGGTGGTGAACAGCGCCGTATATCGCAACGGCCACCGCGTGCGCAACATTGCTATCTCCGAACTCGGTGAGGCGCTCGCCGAGCCGGACACCTTCGCGTGGGTGGGGCTGCACGAACCCGATGAAGCGCTGATGAAGCAGGTGCAGGAGGAGCTTGGCCTGCATGATCTTGCGGTGGAAGACGCCCACCGGGCGCACCAGCGTCCCAAGCTCGAAACCTACGGCGATTCGTTGTTCGTCGTATTGCACACGGCGCAACTGGTGCAGGGGACGATCGAATTCGGCGAAACGCTTCTGTTCGTCGCGCCGCGCTATGTGGTATCGGTGCGCCATGGGGCGTCGCTTTCGTATGCACAGGTGCGCACGCGCTGCGAGGGCACGCCCGAGCTGCTCGCCAAAGGCGCGGGCTACGTGCTCTACGCCATCATGGATTTCGTCGTCGACAACTACCTTCCCATCGTCAACTCCTATGAGGACGAGCTCACCAGCATCGAGGATGCGATCTTCGCCAGCACCAGCAGGCGCAATACGACCGAGCGCCTGTACGCGCTCAAGCGCGAATTGATCGCCCTGCGGCGCGCCGCCTCGCCGGTTGCCGAGGTTTGCAACACGCTGGTGCACCTGGCGCCCGCATTGGTCTCTGAAGAATTACGGCCTTATTACCGGGACATCGCAGACCATATCGTGCGCATGCTCGAGTCCGTGGACCAGATGCGGGAACTGGTGACGACGGCGCTGCAAGTCAATCTTTCCATGGTGTCGATCGGGCAAAACGAGGTGGTAAAGAAGCTCGCCGGCTGGGCTGCGATACTCGCCGTCCCGACGCTGATCGCAAGCCTCTATGGCATGAACTTCAAACACATGCCGGAGCTCGACTGGACGTTCGGTTACCCGCTCATGCTGGGCGTGACGTTCTTCATCTGCATGCTGGTCTATCGCCGCTTGCGGCGCGTCCAGTGGCTGTAGCGCGGAGAACTACCGGCATGGCACGCAAGCTTGCTTCAAGCGCCGTGGCCCGCGGCAACACTCGGGGCGCGCGTGCGCGCCCTGCTGCATTAGATATTTTCGAGCTGCTCGACAGCGACTGCGAGCGCGAGCCGGCGACCGGCGATCTTTTCGAGAGCGCGCCCGAGCCGCAGATCCTGCGCGACACGCTCGAGCTCGAAGGGCGCGGCATGCCACGGCTTACCGGCGAGTTCTGGACCGCGGGGCAGCGGCTTGCCGCATCGCTGCACGAGGTTTCGTATCGCGCCTGCTTCAAGCCGCAGCTGCCGCACTATTTCATCAAGCGCCTCACCAGGCCGCACGCGGCGGTCTACGATCCATTCAGCGGCCGCGGCACGACCGCGGTGGAGGCCGCGCTGATGGGGCGGCGGGTAATCGCCAACGACGTGAATCCGCTGTCGCGAATACTCACCGAGCCGCGGCTGGCGCCACCGACACTGGATGAGGTGGGCGAGCGGCTGTCGCAGATCCGGTACCGCAAGAAGCTGCGCGCCGATCTCGATCTGTCGATGTTCTATCACCCCGAGACCGAGGCCGAGATCGTCGCGCTCAAACGCTATCTGACCAAGCGCAAAGCCAATGCCGAGGAAGACGCTGCGGACCGATGGATCAGGATGGTGGCGACCAACCGGCTCACCGGCCATTCGGCGGGATTCTTTTCGGTCTACAGCTTTCCGCCGAACCAGGCAGTAAGCGCCGAGAGCCAGCGCAAGATCAACGTGAAGCGCAAGCAGACGCCTGAGTACCGCGACACGAAGGCGATCATCCTCAAGAAAACGAAGTCACTGCTGAGCGGACTGACGGACGCCGAGCGTGTGCGCCTGCTCAAGAGCGCCGGCTCAGCGCAGTTTCATACCGGGGATGCACGCCACGTCACGCGCATGCGCGCCGCGAGCGTGCAGCTCACCGTCACCTCGCCGCCGTTTCTGGATGTCGTGGGTTACGCGGCCGATAACTGGCTGCGCTGCTGGTTCAACGCCATCGATGAGGCGGCGGTCGCGCCGACCATCACCATGGCTCGGAACATAGCCGAGTGGTCGCTGGTGATGGGGGGCGTCTTCAAAGAACTGTACCGCGTCACCAAAGCTGGAGGCTGGGTCGCGTTCGAAGTCGGTGAGATCCGCAACGCGAGCATACGTCTCGAAGAGTATGTGGTTCCTTTGGGCTGCGCCGCCGGCTTCAGCTGCATCGCCGTGCTCATCAACAGCCAGAGCTTCACCAAGACCGCGCGCATCTGGGGCGTGAAGAACAATCAGACGGGCATCAACACGAACCGCATCGTGCTGTTCAGGCGCCCCAAATAAGTACCGGTGTAGGGCGGGTCACACCCGCCGTTACGCAAGATGAGCTAAACGCGAAGCGATTGATATCGCGTGCCTGGCCTTCGATTTACATGCGCGGTTTGAAGTGCCGGGTGGAGCGAGTGCTACGCGTGCTGACGATAGATATGGCGGGTGTGACCCGCCCTACGGCGCGTCAGTTCAGCGAGGTGCGTTTCAATCGCGCGTCCAGCGCTTCGATCCAGTGCATGACCGGCAGGTCGGTCGCGGTCTGCAGATAGGCCTGACAGCCGACGTTGGCGGTGAGGATCGCTGACGGGCCGCCGCTGTTCAAGGCAGCTATCTTTTTTGCGAGCAGCTGTTGCGAGAGTTCCGGCTGCAGTATGGAGTACGTGCCGCCCGAGCCGCAGCACTGGTGCGCATCCGGCACGTCAGTGAGCGTAAATCCCAATTCGGCGAGCAGGGCTTCGAGCTGGCCCTGCATCCGCAGGCCATGCTGCAGCGAGCACGGCGACTGCAGGGCGATGCGCTCGCCGCCTGAGTTGCGAGCGGATCTCAGGAGCGCGATGAGCGGTGTCTGCTCTGCGGCGATGACCGCGCTCAGATCCTGCATCAGCGCCGAAACGCGCTCGGCTTTAGCAGCGTAGTGCGGATCCTGGGCGAGGAGCTTGCCGTAATCCGCGACCATGGTCGCGCAACCGCTCACGGTCATCACGATCGTTTCCACGCCGTCTTCGACGTATGGCCACCAGGCGTCGATATTGCGCCGCGCTTGCGCGAGCGCCGCGTGCTCCGCATCCAGATGCATCGAAATCACACCGCAGCAGCCGGCCTCGCGCGCAGCCACCAGTGAGATGCCGAGCCGGTCGAGCACGCGCGTAGCAGCGGCATTGGTGTCGGGGGACAGCGCGTGTTGCACGCAGCCTTCGAGCAGCAGCATGCGGCGCGCATGCGAACTGGCCGGCCGTGGCCCGCTACGCGAGGGCAGCGGCACCTGACGTTTGAGCGCCGCCGGCAGCAGCGGCCGCACCGTCTGACCCATCTTCACCATCAGCCCGAACAGCCACGGCTGCGAGAGCACCCGGCGCAGCACTCTGCGCTGCACCGTCTTAAAAAAACTGCGGCCCACGCGCTGGTCGACGATCGGCTTGGTGATGTCGAGCAGGCGGTGATAGCGCACGCCCGAAGGGCAGGCGGTTTCGCAGGCGCGGCACATCAGGCAGCGGTCCAGGTGCAGTTGCGTTCTCGCGGTGGGCGCGGCGCCTTCGAGCACCTGCTTCATGAGATAGATGCGGCCGCGCGGACCGTCGAGCTCATCGCCAAGCAGCCGGTAGGTGGGGCAGGTGGCGTTGCAAAACCCGCAGTGCACGCAGTTGCGCAGGATCGCATCCACCTCGATGCCGTGCGGCGTGTCCTTGATGAAATCGGCGAGATGGGTTTGCATGTGGGCTCGTGTTCGGAGACGGTGTTTTCGCTTCAGAGATCCGGGTACATGCGCCCGGGGTTGAGGATGCCCTTGGGATCGAGGCTGCGCTTGAGCTTGCGGTGGATCGCCATCAGTGCAGGAGATAACGGCGCAAAGACGCCCGCAGCCTTGTCAGACGCGCGGAACAGTGTGGCATGGCCGCCGCACGTTGACGCTATCGCACGCACGCGATGTGTATCTGCATCGGTGGCGAGCCAACGCAATGCGCCGCCCCATTCGATCAGCTGCGCGCCCGGCACATCGGGCATCGCGCTGGTGGATTTGACGGAGAGCCGCCACAACGGGAATTGCGTCTCGAAGTAGGGTTCGCTGTGTTCGCGCACTGCGAGCCATGACGCAGCTGCATGCTGCTCGTCTACGCGCTCGCCGCCCAGCGCACGCGCCGCCGCTTCCACTGCGGCACCCGCGCCCGACAGTCGCGCCAGCAGCTCGCCGTCGTTCCAGCGCGTGGCGCTGATCGGATGCGCGGCTCCGGCCCAGCGATTCATCGATTCGATGGCGTCTGCTGCGCTCAATTCGAATCTGAGTGTTGCTTGCGCTTTGGGCAGTGGCAGCACCTTGAGCGATACCTCGAGCAGCACGCCGAGCGTGCCGAGCGCACCCGCCATCAGGCGCGAGACGTCGAATCCGGCGACGTTCTTCATCACCTGCCCGCCGAAACTCAGATCGTTGCCCATGCCGTCGAGCAGCCGTACGCCGAGCACGAAATCGCGCACTGCCCCGGCGTTCGCGCGGCGCGGGCCGGACAGTCCAGCCGCCACGCAGCCGCCAAGCGTGGCGGGCCCGAAGTGCGGCGGCTCGAAGGCGAGCATCTGCCCTTCGTTTGCCAGCACGGCTTCGAGTTCGGCGAGCGGCGTGCCGGCGCGCGCCGTTACCACGAGTTCGCTAGGCGCATAGTCGATGATGCCGCGATATGCGCCGGTGGCCAGCACTGCGCCGCGCGGCTGCTCGCCGTAAAAACCCTTGCTGCCGCCGCCACGGATGCACAAAGGCGTGCCCTGTGCGGCAGCCGCGCTTATACGCTGCACGAGCTGATCGACGATTTCAGATAATGGCTGTGCTCGCTGCATGTGTCCGCGCCTAGAAGCGGGCGAGTCCCGGGAATTTTTCCGCGCCGCCATGCACGTGCATGCCGCCGAGCTCTGCACAGCGGTGCAGCGTGGGCACGGCTTTGCCGGGATTGAGCAGCGCGTGCTCGTCAAACGCAGCCTTGATGGCGAGAAAGGTCTGTAGCTCCAGCGGGCCGAACTGCATGCACATGCCGTCGAGTTTTTCGACGCCCACGCCGTGTTCCCCGGTGATCGTGCCGCCGACGGCGATCGACAGCCTGAGGATTTCGGCGCCGAACTGTTCGGTCTTTGCGAGTTCGCCGGGCCGGTTCGCGTCGTAGAGGATCAGCGGGTGCAGGTTGCCGTCGCCGGCGTGGAACACGTTCATGCACGCGAGCCCGTACTTCTCGGAGAGCTGCGCGATCGCATTCAGGACCTCGGGCAGCGCTTTCTTGGGGATCGTGCCATCCATGCAGTAATAGTCGGGCGAGATACGGCCGGCGGCGGGAAACGCCGCTTTGCGGCCGGCCCAGAAGCGCAGGCGTTCCGCTTCGCTAGCCGACACGCGCACTTCGGTCGCGCCGCTGCATTCGATCACGCGCTTCATGAGCTCGATCTGCTCGACGATTTCGGCATCGTTGCCATCGGCTTCGCACAACAGGATCGCAGCCGCATCCAGAGGATAGCCGGCTTTGACGAAGGGCTCGACCGCGCGCGTCGTCATGCGGTCCATCATTTCGAGCGCCGCCGGAATGATGCCGGCTGAGATGATGTTGGCTACTGCGGCGCCTGCAGCGACGACATCGTTGAAGGCTGCGAGTATGCATTGCGCGCGTGTCGGCCGCGGCAGCAGTCGGACGGTGACTTCGGTGATCACCGCCAGCAGTCCCTCGGAGCCGGTGAGCAGCGCCAGCAGATCGTAGCCCGCCGCATCCAGGCCGTCGCCGCCGATTTCGAGCAGCTCGCCCTCGATGGTGTAGGCGCGCAGCTTGAGGATGTTGTGCACGGTGAGCCCGTATTTGAGGCAGTGCATGCCGCCCGCGTTTTCCGCGACGTTGCCGCCGATCGAGCACGCGATCTGGCTCGAGGGATCGGGCGCATAGTAGAGGCCGAAGGGCGCCGCGGCGTCGGAGATCGCCTGATTGCGCACTCCAGTCTGCAGGCGGGCGCTGCGCGCAGCGGGATCGATGTCCAGAATGCGCGTCAGCCGCGCGAGCGACAGCACGAGTCCGTTGTAATGCGGCAGTGCGCCGCCGGAAAGCCCGGTGCCGGCGCCGCGCGCCACCACTGGCACGCGCAGCGCATCGCAGGTCGTGAGTATGCGCTGCACCTCTGCTTCGGTGGCGGGCAGTGCCACCGCCATCGGCAGCTGGCGGTACGCGGACAGCGCGTCGCATTCATAAGGCTGCACGTCCTCGCGCTCATGGAGCAGCGCGCTTGCGGGCAGGAATGCCGACAGCGCGCCAATGAGCTTGGCCTTAAGCGCAGGATCGGGGGCGGGTGCAGCGGATGTAGGCATGCGGGCTGGAGTATGTGGAGTGGTGTGTGTTTGCGCTGAAGCGCCCCATAAAATTATACGCGGGTTAAACTTACCAGCTAACTGCAGCCGGCTACATGCACTTAACGGCCCAATGCGGTTGGCGACCTGCACTCCAGGGGTCAACGCATCCGCATTGCGCTGAACATGTAAACTTCATGGACTAAATCCGAAGAAAGCATTATGGACAAGCCATCCGCACGCAAAGGGCCGCTCGCCCGTTACAAAGTGCTCGACCTCACGCGCGTGCGCTCCGGACCGACCTGCGTGCGCCAGCTCGCGGACTGGGGCGCCGACGTGATCAAGATCGAATCGCCGCCCGGGCTCGTGCCCGATGCCTGGGGCGACGAACGCCATAGCGGCGACTTCCAGAACCTGCATCGCAATAAGCGCGCGCTGACGCTGAACCTCAAGGAGGCCGACGGGCTGGCGATCCTGAAGCAGCTCGCGGCGCGCTCAGACGTGCTGGTGGAAAATTACCGGCCGGACGTCAAGTTCCGCCTGGGCATCGACTATGAAACGCTCAAGCAGATGAACCCCGGCCTGGTCTACGCGAGCATCTCCGGGTTCGGACAGGACGGACCGTACGCGAAGCGCCCGGGCTACGATCAGGTTGCGCAGGGCATGGGGGGCCTGATGGGCGTCACCGGCGAGCCCGGCGGCACGCCGATGCGCGCGGGCATCGCGGTGGCCGATTCGAGCGCGGGCCTGTATTGCGCTAACGGCATCCTGCTCGCCCTGCTCGAGCGCGAGAGTTCAGGGGAAGGGCAGTGGGTGCAAACCTCGCTGCTGCAGGCGATGATCGCCATGCTCGATTTTCAGGCGGCGCGCTGGCTGGTCGACAAGGAGGTGCCGCCGCAGGCCGGCAACGATCACCCGACGTCGATCCCGACCGGCGTGTTCCAGACCGCCGACGGCTACATCAACATCGCGGCGGGTTCCGACGGGATGTGGCTGCGGCTGTGCAAAGCGCTCGGCGCAGAGCCGCTGCTCGACAAGCCTGAATACGCGAGCCGTCCGCTGCGCTCCAAGAGCCGCGCCCAGTGCAATCGCGACATCGCTGAGTACATCCGGCGCAGGTCGAGCAGGGAGTGGCTGGAGCTGTTCGAAGCGCAGGGCATCGCCGCCGGTCCGATCTACAAGATGAACGAAGTGTTCGACGATCCTCAGGTGAAGCACCTGGGGATGGCCGCACCCGTGCACCATCCGGTGCTGGGCGATATCGCGCTCGTCAACCAGCCGATCGAGCTCAGCAGGACGCCGAGCGAACTGCGCACCGTAACGCCCGAGTGCGGCGAGCACACCGACGAAGTGCTGAGCGAACTTGGTTATGGCGCCGCAGACATCGCCGGCCTCCACAGCCGAGGCGTGGTTTAGGCGCTATCAGCGGCGGCGGAGGCAGCGGCACTTGAACATCAGAGGAATACTGCTGGCGGCAGGAGCGGGCTCGCGCTTCGGCGGCGACAAGTTGATACATCCGTTGGCCGACGGCACGCCGATCGGGGTAGCGGCGGCGCGCAATCTGCGCGCGGTGCTGCCTGAAGTCGTCGCCGTGGTGCGGCCTGCCGACACCAGGCTCGCAGAATTGCTGGAAGGCGCCGGCTGCCGCGTCACCGTGTGCGCGCAGTCCGTGCGCGGCATGGGGGCGAGCCTCGCACACGCCATCGGCCTTGCACGCGATGCCGATGCGTGGGTGGTTGCGCTCGCCGACATGCCGGCGATACAAGACACGAGCATCAGCGTGATCGTGCGCGCGCTCGAAGCGGGGACACAGCTCGTCGCCCCGTCCTATCGTGGCGAGCGCGGCCATCCGGTAGGCTTCGGCAAGAGCCACTTGCAGGCACTGCTCGAACTCGACGGCGACGCCGGTGCGCGTGCCATCATCCAGGCGCATCGCGGCGAGCTCGTGCTCGTCGAATGCGCGGATCCAGGCGTGCTGCAGGACATCGACCGTCCCGGCGATCTGGTCCAGGCTTGATCTACCCTCGTTTATAATGGCCTCTGCAATTGCGCCTGCGGGCGCCTCCCCTTACCAGGAATAGATACATGGCCCGATTCGAAGGCAGCGACAACTACGTAGCCACACCCGATCTCATGATGGCGGTCAACGCCGCGCTCGCGCTTGAGCGCCCGCTGCTCATCAAGGGCGAGCCGGGGACCGGCAAGACCATGCTCGCGATCGAAGTCGCGAAGGCGCTGGGCCGCCCGCTTTACGAATGGCACATCAAGTCGACCACCAAGGCGCAGCACGGTCTCTACGAATACGACGCGGTGTCGCGGCTGCGCGATTCGCAGCTCGGAGATCCCAAGGTGCACGACATCGCCAACTACATCGTGCGCGGCATGCTGTGGAACGCTTTTGAGTCCGATGCGCAGTCGGTGCTGCTGATCGACGAAGTGGACAAGGCGGACATTGAGTTTCCCAACGATCTGCTGCGCGAGCTCGACCGCATGGAGTTCTACGTCTACGAGACGCAGCAGCTGGTGAGCGCGCGCCATCGTCCGCTCGTGATCATCACCAGCAACAACGAGAAGGATTTGCCCGACGCATTCCTGCGCCGCTGCTTCTTTCACTACATCCGCTTTCCCGATCGCGATACCATGGAAAAGATCGTGGGCGTGCATTTCCCGCAGCTCAAGAAGGAACTGCTCAAGGAAGCGCTCGAGGCGTTTTTCGAAATCCGTGACGTGCCGGGGCTCAAGAAGAAGCCGTCGACTTCGGAATTGCTCGACTGGCTGAAGCTGCTGCTGGCTGAGGACATTCCGCCGGAAGCGTTGCACAGCATGGACAGCCACAAGATCATCCCGCCGTTGCATGGCGCGCTGCTCAAGAACGAGCAGGACGTGCACCTGTTCGAGCGCCTGGCGTTCATGTCGCGGCGCAGGTAGGGCGCGCGGACTCGTTACCGGCGAAGCCGGCGGTTTGCGGGAAGCGCGCCAGGCCGCCGCTTCGACAGTGCTTGCGGCGAGGTTATGCGGCGGCGCGCGGACTCGTTACCGGCGAAGCCGGCGGTTTGCGGGAAGCGCGCCAGGCCGTCGCTTGGAGAGTGGTTGGTAATGCGGTGAAGTTATGCGGCGGCGCGCGTTTTTTCCGCACTTGCAGTCCGGCCTCAGTGGGCCGGCTTGCCCTGCGCCTGCTCGTCGAACGGCGCGTCGTAGAAACGATAACCGTTGCGGCCCAGGTCCTTGGTGCGGAACATTGCAGCATCCGCGTTTTTGATGAGCGTCTCCACGTCCTCGCCGTCATGCGGGTAAGTGGCGATGCCGATGCTCGCTGTGACATATAACTCGTGCCCGTCAAGCTGGAATGGCTTGCTGAGCGACAACATCAGCTTCTGTGCGAACAGCCGGCAGTCGTTGGCCTCGGCAACCTCAGCGAGAACGATCATGAACTCGTCGCCGCCGAGCCGCGCCGCAGTGTCCTCTGAGCGAATGCTTGCCTTCATGCGCTGCGCGACCTGCTGCAGGAGCAGGTCGCCGAACGCGTGCCCCAGCGCGTCGTTTACTCCTTTGAAGCGATCGAGGTCGATGAAGAGCACGCCGACGATAGTCTTTCTGCGCTGCGCATAGTTGATCGCCTGCCGCAGCCGGTCGTAGCACAGCAGCCGATTTGGCAGCTGCGTGAGACTGTCGTAATGCGCCTGGTGGACCAGCAGGTCTTGCATCTCCTTGCGCTCGGTGATGTCTTCCTTGATCGCGATGAAGTTGACGATCTCGCCGAGCTCGTTCTTGAGCGGGGAGATCACTTCGTATTCCCAGTAGAGCTGGCCGTTCTTCCTGCGGTTCTGCACCTCGCCCTGCCACTCGCGACCGGCGAGAATGGTGCGCCACAGCTCCTGATAGACCTCGATGGGCGTGACGCCCGACTTGATCACGGCGGGCGTCTTGCCTATCAGTTCGTCCGCGGCATAGCCGGTGACTTCCGAAAACTTTGGATTCACGTATTCGATGCGGCCCTGGGTGTCCGTGATCACGGTTTGCGCCGGGCTCTGCTCGATGGCGTGCGAGAACTTGCGCAGCCGCTCTTCCATGCGCTTGCGCTCGCTGATGTCCTGGACCACGGTCACGAAGTAGTCGGGATTGCCCTTCAGGTCGCGCACCAGGGTGACTGCGATGATTGCCCACATCACCGAGCCGTCCTTGCGCAGGTAGCGTTTCTCGCGGGTCTCCGCCATGGCCATTGCGTCGCCTGCGAGCATGCGTTGCCTGATGGTCATGTCGGGAATGTCTTCCGGGTGTGAGACGGCGCGGAAGGAGTGCCCCAGCATTTCCTCTTCCGTGTAGCCGAGCATTTCACACAGTTTTCGGTTAATGCGCAGAAACTTTCCGCTGAAATCCGTATGCGCGATGCCGACCGCCGCCAGAGTGAAGTAGGTGCGAAACTGTATATCGCTGCGGGCGAGCGCGTCGGTAGCGCGCCGCCGGCGCCACAGCGCGGCGATTAGGCCAGTCCCGAACAGCGCGGCGAGCAGGCTCGCCACCGTGGTGCGCAAGTAGTAATCGCGTTCGTGCTCATGGAACGATGCCAGGGCCTCGTCCTCCGCGGTGCCCACGCTGACGATCAGCGGATACTGCTGCGCGGTGCGGTAGCTGAAGAAGCGCGGCACGCGATCGATTCTGCCGACGCCGGTAAAGCTGCCGACCGGGCTTTGCGCGTGCCGCTCAAGCAGGGTGGTTCCGTGCAGGTCTTCCCCGAAGGTGCTGTGCTCGCCCGCGCGCCGCACCAGCGCGATGCCGTCCAGCCCGATGAGCGAAACCGCGCCCATTTTTCCAAGGTCCGCCTTTTCGTAGAAGGTGGTGAAGTAAGACGGGTCGATGCCGGCGAAGACGACGCCGCCGAATGAGCCGTTTTCCTTGTTGATACGCCGCGACATCGGAAATATCACTCTGCCGGCGAGGCGTCCCTTGAGCGGTGCGCCGATGAGCATTGCGTTCAGGCGCTGCTGCCGGTGCGCCTCGAAGTAGTTCGCGCGCGCGAAATTGACGGGTTGGAACTTGCTGTTGGATGCAATGAGGCGGCCGTTTTCATCCAACACTTCGAGCACCACGAACAGCTCGCTGTCGATCACGCCGCTTTCGATCAGCCGCTGCAGGTTCGGCTTCGGCCCGCGCGTTTCATACTGGGATTTGATCGACAGCAGCACCTGGTCGACGCTCTTGAGCGTCCGGACTGTGTGTTCCTCGTAAGCGATGGCGAGGTTCGAGTTCTGCTTGTAGACAGCGGAGATCGTCTCGGCGCGTTCGGACCGGATGCGATCGATGGTCGTCGCCCACAGAACAACGATCACGGCGAGGCAGAACACTGCGACCGCGAGTTCGCTGTAGTGCAGCTTGAGTGCTTGCCTGATGGACGGCATTGCGCGCCTAGTCAACGAGGGTTAGCCGTGCAGCGTTGCGCATCTTGCATCTTTAAACCTGCCTCCGTTTCGCGCGGGTTCGAAACTCGACTGCGCTGGCGATCCGCCTTGTTGTCAGGGAAGTCGCCAGATTCATCGGGCAGCGGCGGTGCGCGAACTTTTCGGCAGGCGCTTCCTGCGTGCCGGTCTCATGCCGATTCGTCCAGGGTGCGCAGGATTCTACCGGGTTTTTGCACGGCAATGGGTATTCACTTGGGGTCGCTGGCAGGAGGATTCTCCTATGGGCTGCACGGGGCGCACTCGGTATGTGTCCATGCGCCTGCGATAGGCACAGCTCCGGAGATCGGTCCGTGTATGGCAGCGGTTTGTGGGCTATCATCGCCAGCTTGCAGCGCCGAGGAACATGCCTGAACCCCGGGCATCATTGCAGGCGCGCGCATCCACACTATGCTGATCGAATTTTTTCTAAGCCTGAAACAGGCCGGACTGCCAGTCTCGGTGCGCGAATTCCTGATGCTGCTCGCTGCGCTCGACAAGCGCGTGGTCAGCGGCAGCACCGAAGAGTTCTACTATCTGGCGCGCGCCTGCCTCATCAAGGACGAATCCAACTACGACAAGTTCGACCTCGTGTTCGGCACGTACTTCAAAGGCATCTCCGCGCTCACGGAAGAGCAGGCCGTGACGCTGCCCGAGGAGTGGCTGAAGAAGCTCGCGGAAAAACACCTGACCGAGGAAGAAAAGAAGCTCGTCGAAGCGCTGGGCGGCTGGGAGAAGCTGATGGAGACGCTCAGGCAGCGGCTCGCCGAGCAGAAGGGCCGGCACCAGGGCGGATCTAAATGGATCGGCACTGCCGGCACCAGCCCGTTCGGCGCCTATGGCTACAACCCGGAGGGAGTGCGCATCGGGCAGGACGAGTCGCGCAACCGGCGTGCGGTGAAGGTGTGGGACAAGCGCGAGTTCCGCAACCTCGACAGCTCGGTGGAACTCGACACCCGCAACATGAAGGTGGCGCTGAAGCGCCTGCGCAAGTTCGCGCGCGCCGGCAATCCCGAGGAACTCGACCTGGACGACACCGTGCGCTCGACGGCGCGCAATGCCGGCTACCTCGATCTGAAGATGGTGCCGGAGCGCCACAACAGCGTTAAGGTGCTGTTGTTTCTGGACGTCGGCGGCTCGATGGACGACCACATTGCCGTGTGCGAGCAGCTGTTCTCAGCGGCGCGCGTCGAGTTCAAGCACCTGGAATATTTCTACTTTCACAACTTCCTCTACGAGCGCGTGTGGAAGGACAACCGGCGCCGCGGCAGCGAGCGCATCGACACCTGGGACGTGATGCACACCTATCCGCACGACTATAAGGTGATCTTCGTCGGCGACGCGACCATGAGCCCGTACGAGATCACTTATCCCGGCGGCAGCGTCGAGCATTCCAATCCCGAGCCGGGAGCGCTGTGGATGCAGCGCATGCTGTCGGTCTACAAGGACACGGTGTGGCTAAACCCGAAGCCGCAGGACGAGTGGGACTATCAGGACTCGATCCGGCTCACGCGCGAGATCATCGGCGAGCGCATGTTCCCGCTGACTCTGGCGGGGCTCGACGGCGCGATGCGCATGCTGAGCAAGGGGCGGTGAACGGCGGTGTGGTTAGTTGTAGGGAGGGATTCAGATCTCGCCGAAGCGTATCTCACCCTCACCCCGGCGCGCGGACCCGTTACTGGCGAAGCCAGCCGCTTGCGGGAAGCGCGCCAGTGCACTCGCTCCCGCCCCGAATCGCTACGCGAACGCCGTGTCGCGAGTGCCCTCTCCCGCAAGCGGGCGAGGGGGCAAGAAATTAGGTTCCCTCGCCCCTCCGGGGAGAGGTGTGCCGGAACGCGGAGCAGGGACCCGTTTACGGGATTCGACCGTGAAGGCGCACGCTAGCACGCGGATATCCGGCGCTCTGCATCCCGCTACGGGGTCACATCCATCGGCAAGCCGATGGAACCTGTTCCTCCCTCCGCGGGCGTAGGGTGAGGGGCGGGCGTGTAAGCACCCCTACTGCCGCCGCTCGTGCATCGGCGGGGCGACCTTCATCACTTCGTCCAGCGTGGTGATGCCCGAGGCGATCTTCATGGCGCCGCTGATCCTGAGCGGCTTGACGCCCTCGCGGTACGCGGTCTCGCGCAGTTTCTCCAGATCGGTAGTGTCGCTGATCAGATCCCGCAGCGCGTTGTTGAGCACCATCATCTCGTAGATGCCGATGCGGCCGCTGTAGCCGGTCATCCGGCAGTCGAGGCAGCCTTGCGCAGCATAGGTGACTTTCGGCAGGGCTGCTTTCCACGGCGCGACGAGGTGCTGCCACGCCGAATCTTCGAGCGCCTGCTTTTCCTTGCACTTCGGGCACAGCGTGCGCACCAGGCGCTGCGCCATCACGCCGAGCACGGTCGAGTTGATGAGATAAGACGGCACGCCGAGGTCGAGCAGGCGCGTGATCGCCGAGGGCGAGTCGTTGGTGTGCAGCGTCGAGAGCACGAGATGCCCGGTCAACGCCGCCTGGATCGCCATCTCCGCGGTTTCCAGGTCGCGGATCTCGCCCACCATGATGATGTCCGGGTCCTGGCGCATCAGCGTGCGAATGCCGCTCGCGAAATCGACGCCGATGTTGTGCTGCACCTGCATCTGGTTGAAGTTCGGCTCCACCATCTCGATCGGGTCTTCGACCGTGCACACGTTGACCTCGGGCCTGGCGAGGCACTTCATGGTCGAGTAGAGCGTGGTGGTCTTGCCGGAGCCGGTGGGGCCGGTCACCAGGATGATCCCGTGCGGCTTCGCGAGCATGCCGTTCCATTTCGTCAGGTCCTCGTCCGAGAAGCCGAGCTCGGAGAAGTCGCGCACCAGCACGTCGGGATTGAAGATGCGCATCACCAGCTTTTCGCCGAACGCGGTCGGCATGGTCGACAGCCGCAGCTCGACTTCGCCGCCGTCAGGCGTGACGGTCTTGATGCGGCCGTCCTGCGGGCGGCGTTTTTCGACGACGTCCATGCGGCCGAGGATCTTGATGCGGCTGGTCATCGCCGCCAGCACCGGCGTCGGGATCTGATAGACCTGGTGCAGCACGCCGTCGATGCGAAAACGCACGTTGCCCGCATCGCGGCGCGGCTCGAGGTGGATGTCGCTCGCGCGCTGCTCGAACGCGTAATTGAACAGCCAGTCGCAGATGTGGATGATGTGCTGGTCGTTGGCGTCGAGCTTGCCGCTGTGCCCGAGCTGCACCAGCTGCTCGAAGTTCGCGATCTCGCTGTACGTGCCGCGGTCGGTCTCGGACGCGCCTTTGATCGACTTCGCGAGATTGAAGAACTCGACGATGTAGCTCTGGATGTCGACCGGATTGGCGATCACGCGCTTGATGTCGAGGCGCAGGATCTGGCTTAACTGTTCTTCCCATTCGCGCACGTGCGGTTCGCAGGTTGCGATCACCGCTTCGTGCTTGCTCACGCCCACAGGCAGTATGCGGTAGCGCTGCGCATAGGCGGTCGACATGAGCTTGGTCACGGCTGCGAAATCGATCTTGAACGGATCGACGTGCAGATAGGGCAGGCCGACCTTTTCCGCGAGCCATTCGGTGAGCGCTTCGGCGTGCAGTGTCTTCCTCGGGTTGCGCGGATCCTTGAACCGCTGCTCTCCAATCACGACCAGCGGATGCTGGTCGCCGCGGCTGATGCGGCGGTCGGCGAGCAGCTTGTCAGCATCGGCACGGGAGACCAGCTGGTCGCTGACGAGGTCTTTCAGTACGCCATCGAGGGTGAGGCGGCGGCCCTCTGCATTCGACGCGGCGGAGGTCAGAGGATGTGCGATCTCGGACATGGAGACCAATATAAACGCATTTGATAGCCGGCTCAACCAGTTAAGCCGAGTATTCCGGGACTTGTTCCGATTTTTGGCTGGTGTCCAGAGCTGGGTCCAAGTCGCACGTAGCGGGTGCAGACCGGCGCAGAATCGTAGACAATATCGTCCCGCAGGATGCGGATTACGGTCCGAAGCTGCGAGCGGTCCGCAGCTGCGAGACTCAAAATAAAACAATATAACGGCAGTCCGGCGAAACATGCCGGCACAGGAGATGGAATATGGAAGAACTCAAGACCAGCAGTGACACGCTATTCATATTGGCGGGCGCGGTGATGGTGCTCGCCATGCATTCCGGCTTTGCCTTTCTGGAGCTGGGCACGGTGCGCGGAAAAAGCCAGGTCAATGCGCTGGTGAAGATCCTCACCGACTTCGCGATTTCCACCATCGCCTATTTCTTCATCGGCTACATGCTCGCCTATGGCACCAACTTCATCACCGGCGCCGAGCACCTTGCGCAAAAGAACGGCTACGAGCTCGTCAAGTTCTTCTTTCTCTTGACGTTTGCGGGCGCGGTGCCGGCGATCGTATCCGGCGGCATCGCAGAGCGCGCCAAGTTCAATCCTCAGATGGCGGCGACTTTCATCCTGGTCGGCTTCGTCTATCCGTTTTTCGAAGGCATCGCGTGGAACGACAACTTCGGCGTGCAGGCTTGGATTCAGGACGCAACCGGCGCCAAGTTTCACGACTTCGCAGGCTCGGTAGTGGTGCATGCCATGGGCGGCTGGATCGCATTGGCGGCGGTGCTGCTCCTGGGAGCGCGCAGCGGCCGCTACACCAAGGATGGCAGGGTGGTCACGCATCCGCCGTCGAGCATTCCGTTTCTCGCGCTCGGCGCCTGGATCCTTTCAGTGGGTTGGTTTGGCTTCAACGTGATGTCCGCGCAGACCATCGACAAGATCAGCGGGCTGGTCGCCGTGAATTCGCTTATGGCAATGGCGGGCGGCACGCTCGCGGCGCTGGTCTTCGGCCGCAATGACCCGGGTTTCGTGCACAACGGTCCGCTCGCCGGGTTGGTCGCGATTTGCGCAGGCTCCGACCTCATGCATCCGATCGGCGCGCTCGTCACCGGTGGCATCGCCGGTGCGCTGTTCGTCATCATGTTCACCGTCACTCAGAACCGCTGGAAGATCGACGACGTGCTCGGCGTGTGGCCGCTGCATGGGCTGTGCGGCGCATGGGGCGGCATCGCCGCCGGAATTTTCGGCGCCAAGAGCCTGGGCGGCATGGGCGGCGTCACGCTCTCTGCGCAACTCCTGGGCACGCTGGGCGGAATCGTGGTTGCGCTGATCGGCGGCACGGTCGTCTATGGACTGCTCAAGCTGATGTTCGGCATCAGGCTCACGCCCGAGGAAGAATACGACGGCTCCGACATCAGCATCCACAATATTGGTTCGACGCCGGAACGCGAAACGGGACGCTAGTTTATTCCGTCATTCTGGCAACGAAGTGGGGGGGTAGCGATGAGGATGCGATGCGTTAGTCTGGCATTGCTGTGCGCGGCGTGCGCATTGGCACCCGCGCTCGCACAGAATTATCCCGACCGTCCGGTGCGCATCGTGGTTGGCAATCTGGCGGGCAGCGGCGTGGATTCCGCGGCCCGCGTGCTGGCGCAGAAGCTCTCGGATCTTTGGCCGCAGCAGGTTGCGATCGACAACCGCCCCGGCGCGAATGGCGCCAACGCCGGCAGAATCGTCGCCAATTCCAAGCCCGACGGCATCACGCTGCTGATGGTGAACAATACGCACGCCATTAATTCGTTGTTCACTCCCAATCAGTTATATGACGCACTGACCAGCTTCGATCCGATCACGCTGGTCGGGCAATATTCGTTTCTACTGGTCGAGCACCCGGGGTTTCCCGCGCGCTCATTGAAGGACCTCATCAGCTTTGCCAAGTCGCGTCCCGGCGAAGTGATCTACGGTTCGCCCGGCAACGGCAGCGCGTCGCGCATAGGGATGGAGACATTCATCAAGATGGCGGGCGTCAACATGCAGCGCGTCGTCGACGGCGGCCCCGGCCCCGCGATCGCGAAGCTCATGTCGGGCGAGACCCATGTGATGCTGCTGAGCTACGCGACGGCGCAGTCGCCGCTCAAGGCCGGGCGCCTGCGCGCGCTGGTGGTCGCGGGACCGCGCCGATCCATGCTGCTGCCTGAAGTTCCGACCTCAGCGGAGTCAGGCATGCCGGGATTCAGCGTCCGCGGCTGGTATGCGCTGCTGGCGCCGGCGGGCCTGCCGGCGGCGATTCGCACCAAGGTCCATGACGATGCGGTGAAGGCGTTGCGCACCGAGGCAGTGAACAAGAGCTTCAATGACGACAACATCGAAGTCGTCGGCGGCAGTGCCGAGGAACTGCTCGCGTTTCTCAAAAGCGAGATCGCTCAGTACGCGGCGCAGATCAAGGCTGCTGGCATCAAGCCGGAATAAACGCAGCGCCGCATCCCGCGGGCACACTGGCAATCAGAATGAAGATCGCGATCCTCGACGATTACAACGACGAACTGCGCACGCTCGCGTGTTTCAAAATGCTCGCGGGGCACGAGGTCACGGTATGGAACGACCACGTCGAAGACTTGCTCGTGCTCGAGGAACGGCTCAGGGACGCCGAGGTGCTGGTGCTGATCCGCGAACGCATGAAAGTGGGCGCGCCGCTGCTGGAACGCTTGAAGAAACTCAGGCTCATCAGCCAGCGCGGCGATACTCCGAATATCGACGCTGCGGCGTGCACGCGCTTTGGGGTGATTCTTTCCTCGCGCAAGCCGGGGACCGAGCCGTCGTACGCGACCGCGGAGCTCACGTGGGGATTGCTGATCGCGGCGATGCGCAGGATTCCGCAGAAGATGGCCGCGCTCAAAGCCGGCCACTGGCAGCAGGGGCTGGGCTATGGGCTGCACGGCAAGACGCTCGGCATCCTCGGTTTTGGGCGTATTGGTGCGGTGGTCGCGGGCTACGGCAAGGCATTCGGCATGAAGGTGCGGGTGTGGGCACGCGAGGGCGCGCGCGCCCGTGCGCAGGCGGCGGGCTACGCGGTCGCGGCGAGCCAGGCGGCGCTGTTCGAGGAGTGCGACGCCGTCAGCCTGCACGTGAAGTACGTGCCGGAAACGCGTGGCATCGTCAGCGCCGCCGACCTTGCGCGCATGAAACCCAGCGCCGTTCTCGTCAACACCGGCCGCGCCGGACTGATCGAGCAGGGCGCACTGGAAGCGGCGTTGCGCGCGGGGCGTCCTGGCATGGCGGGTATCGACGTCTATGAAAAAGAGCCGGTCACTGGTAACCATCCGCTCCTGGCGCTGGACAACGTCGTGTGCACGCCGCACATCGGATACATGGAGTTCGGCGTGTTCGAGCGCAATTTCCGCGATGTCTTCGATCAGGTGCTCGCCTATGCGGCCGGCAAGCCGGTCGACGTCGTCAACCCCGAAGTGCTGAAGCAGTCCCAAAAGTCGTAAGTCCGCGCAGGCGGCACACTGGAGAAAAGAATGAAGGTCACGATTCTCGACGATTACAACGACGAACTGCGCACGCTCGAGTGCTTTAAGAAGCTCGCGGACCACGAGGTCGAGATATGGAACGACCACGTCGAAGATGTGGGCGTGCTCGCAGAGCGGCTCAAGGACACCGAGGCGCTGTGCCTGATCCGCGAGCGCTCGAAAATCGGTGCACCGCTGCTGGAGCGGCTACCGAAGCTCAAACTCATCAGCCAGCGCGGCGCAACTCCCAACATCGATGCCGCGGCGTGCACGCGCTGCGGCGTGATCCTGTCCTCGCGCAAACCGCCGGGCCAGCCGTCATACGCGACCGCGGAGATCGCATGGGGATTGCTGATCGCGGTGATGCGCAGGATTCCGCAGAAGATGGCGGCGCTTAAGTCTGGCAAGTGGCAGCAGGGACTCGGCTATGGCCTGCACGGCAAGACGCTCGGCGTCCTGGGCTTCGGCTACATCGGCGAAGTGGTCGCAGGCTACGGCCGCGCATTCGGCATGAAAGTGCAGGTGTGGGCGCGCGAAGCCTCGCGCGCCAAAGCGCAGGCGGCGGGCTACACAATCGCGCGCAGCAAGGAAGCTCTGTTCGAAGAGTGCGACGTGGTGAGCCTGCACGTGCGGCAGGTGCCGGAGACGCGCGGCATCGTGACCGCCGCCGATCTCGCGCGCATGAAGCCCACTGCGGCCCTCATCAACACCAGCCGCGCCGGACTGATCGAGCCGGGGGCTCTAGAAGCGGCGCTGCGCGCAGGGCGCCCCGGCATGGCGGGCATCGACGTCTACGAAACCGAGCCGGTCACCGGCAGTCATCCGCTGTTCGCGCTGGATAACGTCGTGTGCACGCCGCACCTCGGATACATGGAATTCGAAGCGATGGAGCGCAATTTCGACCAGGTGTTCGATCAGGTGCTCGCTTATGCGGCCGGCAAGCCGCAGAGCGTCGTCAATCCCGAAGTGCTGAAGCAGGTCCCGAAGGCGTAAGCCGCGCAGGCGATCTTCCTGGGAGCAGGGCGCAATTCCGGGGTAATCCGGTCCCCGGCAATCCCGAATTCCGAACCTGCCTGCGCTCTGCTATAATTCGCCCCCAGATGCGCCCGTAGCTCAGTTGGATAGAGTACCTGGCTACGAACCAGGGGGTCGTGGGTTCGAATCCTGCCGGGCGCGCCAAGAATCAATGACTTAGGCCACTTTCGAGTGGCCTAATTTATTCTCTGCAACGCTTTGCAACGCTTCAGCCGTAACATTTGCTTTTGCAACGGTGGTCGCGTTTGGCGCCCGCAACATCGTGAGTACCGGCGTCGATCGAGATGCGTCGATCCGGTCCACCCCCTCGATCAATTCCCCAATTTCCGTAGCGCTGTAGTGCGTCGTGATGCTACCGTTCTTATGGCCTAGAAGCACTTGCCTAGTTTCGAAGGGCACCCGTGCAGCACGCAACCGTCGACCGAACGTATGCTTGAGGTCGTGGATGCGCAGATGCTCGAATCCCCATGGTGCTTCCTTGGCAAAGCGCTCCTTGTACTTTTTGGCGGCACGCTTGCGTCCCCCCTGCCACGCGGTGTTGTTCATGCAGCCGAGCTTCTTGCCCCGGCGGGTGAAGACGTAGTCGGGATTGATCCCCCGGCGCGCGTCTATCACTGAACGGGCCACCGCATTGAGAACGACCAGGCGGTCCTCCCGGTTTTTGACCCCGTGCATACCATCCTCGCTGAAAAGCGCGGGGATGATGAATACGCTCGCGTTCAATTCCGGAATTTCGATCTCCCAGTCCCACCTGAGATTGCATACCTCCTGCTCCCGCATACCAGTGTTGACCTTGAGCAAGGCCATCTGGCTGTTGGGGTCGTAGTGAAGTTCGCCGAACAGCAGGGCTTGCTCCTCCCACGACAGGGGGTAGGGCTTTCTCGCATGGTTGTTCCTGTCCATCTCGATCAGTGGAACCGTCTCCAGCCAGGACATCCCATTGGGATGGCGCCACTTCCTCGCACAGAGATTAAGTGCTTATCCGTAAATAGTGATATACTGTTTTCCCATCGTGTTTCCATGGAAGGTGCTGGCCGATGGGAAAAGCTCGTGTGGCCTCATGGGTAGTCTCCGATGAGTTCTGGTCGCGGGTTGAGCCGTTGCTGCCACCCAC
>CAIVHG010000060.1 GCA_903905655.1 uncultured beta proteobacterium
ATACGTGCGTCCAGTGAAGCAAAATGGAAGCAGAAATGAGGCTCGGAGAACCTTTGAACCACGGCAAACCACCTCGATTTTATCAATTCGCTCATTCGCACACCCACTAAACCACATTGCAACTACTTAATCAGAGATTCCCTAATTCGGTTACGAGTAAGCGGGTTTTGCATCGACCGGACGCAATAAAAACAGGGTCAGAATAAAAACAGGGTCAGTGTAACTTAAGCAAACACCGACCAAAATAATTATTCCGCTGCAAAGGGGACGATGCTGCCCGGACAGAGGGGTTTTGCGCAATTGACGAGCAGGTGTAGCGCCAAGCGGAACAGGCTGCGCCTGTGTTGCAGGTTACTATGCTCGTCAGTCTTCTAAAGACTGCACCGGAAGGGCTTTTCGACTACACTTTGCAAACTCGCCAAGGACAGGCGAATTTGAGTGCAAGTTAACAGCCTAATCAGAATCCCCTTCTCAAGGAGTGTGTATGTGGCCACCGAGTACCTTCATAGGTATGCTTTCTGTGGGCATGATGGTGCTTGGTGCGGATGCTGCCCACGCGCAAAATTATCCCAACAAGCCCATCCGCATCGTCACTGCCGGTGTAGGCAGCGCCGGCGATGTCGCATCGCGGGTGATGGCGGACGGGCTTGCCGGTAGCCTGGGACAGAAGCTGGTGGTGGACAATCGATCGAGCGGGGTGATCCCTGTCGAGATCGTGGCTAAGTCCCCGGCTGACGGCTACACCCTGCTGCTCTACGGCAACGTGATCTGGCTGTCGCCGTATCTGCAGGCCAACGTGTCTTACGATCCGGTGCGGGATTTTTCGCCGATTACGCTGGTCGCAATTTCGCCCAACATACTGACGGTGCATCCTTCGTTGCCGGTCAAGTCGGTCAGGGAATTGATCGCGCTCGCCAAAGCCAGGCCCGGCGAACTCAACTATGAGTCGGGCGGCGCCGGATCTTCGAGTCATCTGGCGGGAGAATTGTTCAAGTCGATGGCTGGCGTGAATATCGTGCGCATTCAGTACAAATCTGCCGGCGTGGCGCTCAGTGAATTGATCGGCGGCCAGGTCCAAATGGGTTTTGTCCCCGTGTCCGAGCTGGGTACGCACGCGAAGACCGGAAGGCTCAAGGCCCTGGCGGTGACCAGCTTGCAGCCTTCCACGCTGTATCCCACTTTGGCCACGGTAGCCGCCGCCGGTCTGCCCGGCTATGAGACCGGATCTAAATTCAGCTTGCTCGCGCCAGCCAAGACACCCGAGGCGATCATCACGCGGCTGAACCAGGAGGTCGTGAAGTTCCTGAGTTCGCCAGAGGCCAAACAGAGATTCTTCGACATCGGTGCGGAAACCGTCGGCAGTTCGCCCGAACAGCTTGCGGCCACGATCAAATCCGAAATGTCGCGGATGGGCAAGGTGATTCAGGACGCCGGCATCCGCAGCGAATGAGCGTGCATTAGGACCCGATGGCAAAAGACAACGAACGCCTGGACAAAGTAGTTCTTGAAGCACGGCGCAACGCCGAGCAGCGCGAGGCGGGATACCGGGCGCAGGCGCTGAAGCTCTTTCCGTGGGTGTGCGGGAGTTGCGCGCGCACATTCACGCACAGCAATCTGCAACTGCTGGAAGTCCACCACAAGAACAGCAATCACGACGATAATCCGTCTGATGGCAGCAATTGGGAGCTGCTCTGCACCTATTGCCACGAGCATGAGCACTCAAAGCTGAAAGACATGGCGGGGCGCACCGATACGGGCGACACGTTATCGAGCGCCACGTCCAATCCGTTTGCGGACTTGCGGGCTAAGATGGAGGCGAAAAAGCGCGGCTGACTTCAAAGCGTTGACTGATTTGGCAAACCGTACGTCTGGAATTGTAGGGCTTAGGACACAATGAACAAACCACCGGAAGACGGACAGCACCACGCGGTAAAGGCGTTTCTCAAAGAGTCGTTTTTGCATAGCAGCGACGCGCGGCCGCTGCGCATACTCTCCGAGTATCTCGAGCCTAAAAAGCGCTTCGACGAATATCGGATCGACGACACCATCGTGTTTATGGGCTCGGCGCGCCTGCTTTCGCGCGAGCAGGTGGAGGCTGACGTGCGCGCTGCCGGCAGCGACGAGGGCGCCCTCGAACGCGCGCACCTGCAGCTCGCGATGTCGCGCTACTACGAGGACGCGCGCGAACTGTCGCGGCGCCTTGCCGATTGGTCAAAGCGAGCGGAGGGCGAGGGGCCGCGTTTCGTCGTGTGCACCGGCGGTGGCCCAGGCATCATGGAGGCCGCCAATCGCGGCGCCGCGGAGGCCGGCGGCCAGAGTGTCGGGCTGACGATCGCGATGCCGGCGGAAGAGTTCGACAACCGCTACGTGACGCCCGAGCTGTCGTTTCACTTCCACTACTTCTTCATGCGCAAGTTCTGGTTTACCTATCTGGCGAAAGCGCTGCTGGTGTTTCCGGGCGGCTTCGGCACGCTCGACGAGATGTTCGAGATACTGACGCTGCGGCAAACGCACAAGATGCGCAAACCTCTGACCATCGTGCTGTTCGGCGCGGAATACTGGGACGAGGTGATCAACTTCGAGGCGCTGATCCGCCATGGCACGATTGCCCGCGAGGATCTGCAGCTCTTTCATCGAACGGACTCGGTGGACGAGGCATTCGAGATCGTGACGAGGGACCTCGCTGCCTATGCGGCCAAAAAATAAAGTTGGTGTAGAGTACTCAGAGAGTAATCAGGGTCAGTGTGCCTTTTTCGTAATCAAAGCACGTAATCAAAGGGGCTCAGGCTCCCTTTGATCTTGCGAGGCACTGCGCACGGCTCTGAACCCCAGACCGAACAAGCGGCGCGTGCCGCCGAAGGTTGCCACATTGCGGCTGGAGATGCGCAGGTCGCGCTCGGGATTGTAGAAATCGCCGCCGCGATAGCCGAAGCCGAAATCTCCGAAGGGCCGTCCACGCGTTTCGATGCGCGGCCAATCCGCCACGTCGGCTTCGCCGGCGTCATTGATGCGGCCATCCCCGTGACGGGGCACGAAGCTTCGTCCTGAGGGAACGCCCACGCTTACCGCCATTTCCACCATATTGCCCGACAGGTCAGCCACGCCCCAGTAGCTTTCACCGCGGCCTTCGCGTGTGGCGCGATCAGCCAACAGGCCGGCGCCATAGGGGCCCAATAGCGGCCGGTCCTGCGTGCTTGGCGACCAGGAGGTGTTGGCATCGGCAGGCAGGGCGCGTTCGCTGCCGCTGCCATCGACGCCGTCGAAGCCGCGAATGGCAATGATCTTGGTCGTGCCCCAGGCGTATTCTCCCGGCACGACCGGTGCTGCGCCGCGCGCGGCTTTTTCGAATTCCAGCTCAGTCATGGGCCGCAGCCCGGCCCAGTCCGCCAGGGCCGCGCCGTCGCTCCAGATCAGCCAGTTCATGCTCCAACGCGGCTGCGCTGCGCGCCAGCGACCGTCCTGCAGTGCGAGGGTGTAGCGGTAATTGTCTGGCAGCGTCCGGCCGCTGCTGCTGAAATCCGCCGGCATTGGTGCGCGGGCCGCTGCCTGTTCGGGACTCAGCGCATCGAGAAAGTCGGCGTATTGACCTTGCGTGATTTCATAGCGCTGTATCCAGAAGGCGCGGTAGCCGGTGGGAAAAGCCGCAGGCAACATTGCTGTTGCACCATCCCATGGCGAGGGTCCCAATGCACCGGCAGGCAGCGGTGTGCTCGATGCATCCGCCCACAGCGCGCCGGCCTGCGGCGCGAGTTTGATAGGCGCCACGGTCACGGTGTAGGGCAGCGCAGGATCATCACCGGCATGAAAACGCCCCGGCGTCGAGGCCGCGCTATCGCCAAGTTGGAACGACCCTTCTGGGACATACACCATCGGCCAGGCATAGACGCGTATGCGCTGCACATCGGCCTGCGCCCATTGCAATGACACCGTGGTGCGGGCGTCGCCACTTCCGGCGCGGGCGCGAAACAGGAACACGCCCAATCCGTCCTGCGGGCGTTCCAGCGCATAGCCTTCGTCCGACGCCGCCTGCGCGATGCGCAGCGGCTGCCAGCGGCCCGCGCTGTCCTGGTGCTTGGCGAACAGCCACACCCCGTCGTGGTTTCCGCGCGGCGATCCGGGTGCATCGCGCCAGCTGTGGCGCCAGGAGAGCGTCAACTGCGTGCTGCCGGATCGCGACGCTTCGACGGTGACGGGCACCAGCGCGGCACTACCTGCGCCGGCCTCGACCGGCTGGCCTTTAACAACACTCGTCGCAGTAAGCGCCAGCACGGTGAGCAGCACGGCGAACAAACGATAGCCTTTACTCAAACAATTCATATGATGATTGCGATGCATCATTGCAGCCGGCTATGTGCAGCTAGCGAAGGCGGGCCTCCGCTGGCAGGGCCAGCAGATCGGCGTGGCTCAGATGCGCCACTATTTCCAGGCGCTGCGTATCGCCATTGGGTTTGAACACCAGGCAGGATCCTTCTTCCAGTTCGTTCATGCGCACAAAGCCCATCTCAGTAACCGCGTACTGGTGTCCCGACAGAAAGGTGTTGGTACCGGGCGCCGGTAACTTACTCAGTAATTCCCGATGACCGTTGATCCCGGTCTGGTCATCACCCAGCAGCTTGAAAGTCACCACGGGCTCGCGCGCAGTGACCAGTTCGGCGAAATCGCGCGCACGGAAATAGGGGCTGCTGTAGACCTCGCCGAAGACGATGCCAAGCGCACCGAATGCCTCGCCGGTCTTGCGCCCCTGTTCGCGACCCTCTTCGGACAGATTGCGCTGGGTGCGGCGATCATCGAAGGTCCTTTGCGGTAGTTGATCACTGGTGCGCCAGTCGGTGCGACCGTGCCGGAAGATCAGGGCATAACCACCGGCCTGCAGGGCACGCGCCAGTTCCGGCATAGGCAGCTTGCTCCAGGTCGTTGTGCGGCCCTGCGCATCAGGACGATTCACCGGGATGCCATCGCCAGGCCGGCGCAGGCCTTGTGGAATGACAATCTGGGCGATGGCGGACCCGAACATGGTTGGGATGCACGCAAGGCCGGCGATGAGCCGGCGACGCTGAAGGCTTGGTTGAGTCATGACGCTCTCCCTGAAAACCCGTTGCAAGATGAGTCGCATGATACCGAAGTCGATCAGGCTGCGGCTGCAGAAAATTGTGTGCAAATGTAAACAAAATCCAGAACCGAAACCATTCTATGCACATTGCAGCGACAACCATGAACAGGATCCTTATGAGCAGCAGCCGACCGCAATGAAGCAGAGATGAATGGCCAAGTTCGCCTTAATTTCAGCCGCTGCTCCTGCCGCCGTGCAACCTGGCAGAATCTTAAATGGAACCTTGCCCCTTGAACTCCATTGGAGGAAGCGCTGGAATAGAGATTGGAAGGCGCTACAAGTCACTGATTAACAGGAAAATGACAAAATGCGCCTACGAACCAGGAGCGCGGGTTCGCATCCTGCAGGGCGTGATCAATCCAGCAAAGGGCCGCAGAGATGCAGCCCTTTTGCATTGCTACGGCCTTACGTTTTCTATAGGCGTAGAATTCCTGAATGTGTGATCTGCAGATTGTCTGTTCGAATGTGAGATGAATCGGTGTTATCACTGAGAAGGAGACGTCAAATGCACATCGACTCGAATTCGACGAGGCCCCACCTTCGTCATCGCGTCTGCGCCACGCTGGCGCTGATTGGATTGGCGGGCACCTGCCTGCCACAAACCGTATCGGCGCAATCCTATCCGACCCACCCGCTGCGTTTCGTCGTCGGTGTCCCGCCGGGCGGGACGGTTGACCTCCTCGCGCGACTGCTGGCAACGCCCCTCTCTGCGGCTCTCGGCCAGCCGGTGCTCGTCGATAACCGGCCAGGCGCCGCCTCGCGCATCGGTGCCGAGTACGTCGCGAAGAGCGCGCCGGACGGTTACACGATCATGATCACCTCCAATACCAACTCTATCGTCACGGCAGGCGCCATGATAAACGGGGTAAAGCTGGCGTACGATCTGGTGAAGGATTTTCAGGCCGTCAGTAATTTGGTCGCGGCGCCCTACGCGCTCGCGGTCCGGGCCGACTCGCCCATCGGTTCGACAAAAGAGTTCATCGCCATGGCGCGCGCCAAACCGGACTCAGTGACTTTCGGCAGCTCGGGCATCGGGGCAGTTGACCATCTCGCGGGTGCGCTGTTCGCTTCGATGGCCGGTGTCAAACTGCTGCATGTGCCGCACAAGGGCATGGGGGCGTTCACCACTGCGTTGCTGGGTGGAGAGATCACCTCGGCATTCGCTTCCATGCCGGCGCTTGTTCCCTTTGTGAAATCCGGCAAGATCAAGTTGCTGGCTACCCTCGGCAGCAAGCGCGTCGCGCTTTTTCCGGATCTGCCGACTGTGGCAGAGAGCGGGCCGCTGCCGGGTTATGACATGATCGCCTGGCTGGGAGTAGTGACCGTGGCAGGCACCCCCCGTGCGATCGTCGACCGTCTAAACTCTGAACTAAACCGGATCGTGCAGAACCCGCAGTTCGTAAAGGAACACCTTGCTCCGCTCAGTCTCGAACCGGTCGGCAGTACACCGGAGAGCATGCTCTCCATGGTGCAGGCGGAAATCCCGATCTACGCCCGGATCATCAAGGAAAACGGGATTGTCCTGGAGTAGACCCGGAACGCACCACGCACTTTTGGGATTTTCCGCAACTGCCAAGGGTGTCGATGATCGGAAAAATAAATGGCGTCAGAATAGACGGTCGCAGTGTAACTTAATCATCGAACAGACTCGGTGGACGAGGCATTCGAGATTGTGACGCGGGACCTCGCTGCCTATGCGGTGGGCAAGCAAGATTAAAACGGGCCGCGGCTTCCATTTCTCAACGCAGCATTGTGGGGAAAGCAGATCCCTCTAAGCCAGGCTGTCTTTACTTAGTCGACTCGCTGCCTGAGGCTTCCTCCATCAAATTGCGACGGATCGAAGCCAATTCCTGCTTGCGCTTGGCGTCGATTTCGGGATAGCTCATCTTGAGCGCCTTGAAAGTATCGAGAACGATCTGGGAAATAATCAACCGGGCATTCCGCTTGTCATCGGCGGGAACGACGTGCCACGGTGCGTGATGGGTGCTGGTTGCGGAAAGACACGCCTCGTAGGCCTTCATGTAATCCTTCCAGAACTTTCGTTCCTCGATGTCGGCAAGACTGAATTTCCAGTTCTTGTCCGGCGTATCGATGCGTTGCAGAAAGCGCTTCCGTTGTTCCTCCTTCGATAGGTGCAGGAAGAACTTGATGATTCGTGTTCCGTTGCGGTAGAGATGGTCTTCGAGGTCCACGATCGAGCGATACCTTCCCTGCCAGACTGTTTCCTCGTCGAGCAACTCGACCGGCAGTCCCTCGGTGCGCAGGATCTCCGGATGCGCCCGCACGATCAGCACTTCCTCGTAATAGGAACGGTTGAAGATGCCGATGCGGCCGCGTTCCGGCAGGGATTGAGTGGTGCGCCACAAAAAGTCGTGCTCCAGTTCGCTGGCGCTCGGGTGTTTGAAGCTGAACACCTGGCAGCCTTGTGGATTGACGCCGGACATCACGTGCCGGATGGCGCCGTCCTTGCCGGCCGTGTCCATCGCCTGGAAGATCAGCAGCACCGAATGCGAGTTGGCCGCGTAGTGCAGGCGCTGCAGCGAACTCAGCTCTTCCACGTGCTTTTGTAGAAGTTTGTTGTAATCTTTCGTCGACTTGTAAACAGGTTCGACGAGCGTCGGCCACTTCTTGAGGTTGACCGTCTTCCCCGTCGGCACGCGAAAGTCTTTTGAATTGATTTTCATCTCTATGCCTTTGGTAGGTGCTCGTGCGTTTACGTGATAAACAGTAAACAGGGTCAGTGTAACTTAATGGTTCGGTCTGCGGGGTCGACTTGCGAGCCGGTTTAATTCGTTAAAAGAATAGCCGTGGGAATGGTACACCGACCCCCATTATTCCAATTTTTCAGTTTCTTCCGCGGCACGCAAAGTGCATAATTACTACCGCAGGAACGGTTGGACGCACTAAGGCATCCGTGCTCAGGTGCAAATCCAATTCGCAGTCGTTCACGCTTATCCGCTTCACTACGAGAAACCTGTGCTGAAGGAGGACCTATGACGTTTGCGCGTTTTGCCATCATATTGTCGGCTTGCATCGCTGCACTCACCGCCGGCCCGGCGTCTGGGCAAGCTTATCCCAACAAAGTAGTGCGGATCATCACCGCTGAACCCGGTGGCGGCTATGATTTCGCGGCGCGCCTGGTTGCGCAAGGACTGTCAGGACCTTTGGGGCAGCAGATCATCATCGAGAACCGAGGCGGCATATTGGCGGAACTCGTTAGCAAGGCGCCTCCCGATGGCTATACGTTCCTGGTTTCCGGCAACGACATGTGGCTGCAGCCGTTTTTTCACACCACGAACTACGATCCGGTCCGTGATTTCGCTCCCATCTCGTTGTTGAATTCATCGCCGACGGTTTTGGTCGTGCATCCTTCTCTGCCGGTGCAATCCGTCGCGGAATTGATCGCCCTGGCCAAGTCGAAGCCCGGCAAGCTCAATTACGGGACCGGCAATGCAGGTTCGATCGGCCATCTGACCACTGAGAAATTCGCCGCTGCGACTGGCATCAAGATCGTGCGCATCCCGTACAAGGGCGGCGGGCCGGCGATGAATGCGCTGGTGGGCGCGCAAGTGGACTTGATCTTTGGCACGGGTGGAACCGTCGCGCCGCACCTGGCAGCGGGGCGCCTGAAACCGTTGGCGGTGACCAGCGCGGCGCCTTCTGCGCTATTTCCCGGAGTGCCTGCCGTGGCGGCGACTCTGCCCGGATTCGAATCGGTGGGGCTCGTGGGCATACTCGCCCCGGCGCAAACGCCGGCTCCGATCATCGAACGTTGGAGTCAGGAGATCGGGCGCCTGCTCGCGCGATCGGATGTCAAAGAGCGGTTCTTCACTTCGGGAGTGGAAGCTGGCGGCTCTACGCCCGAACAGTTTGCCGGCATCATCAGAGCCGATATGGCGAGCACGGGCAAGTTGATCAAGGAAGCCGGGTTGAACACGCAATAGAATTTGCCGTCCCAGGCGCGGCGGCGAGGAGAAACTTTGGACAAGCAGGGAAAGAACGGCGCGGGCAGGCAGGTGGACAGCATCCAGCACGCGCTCACCCGCTACGCGTGCGAGCTCGATTTTGAGGGCATCGCGCCTGAAGCCATTCGCGCCGCCAAGTCGAGCGTGGTCGATACGCTGGGCGCGCTGGTCGCCGGATTTTCTGGCGAGCCATGCCGCATTGCGCGCGAACTGGCAGCGCAGATGCCCAATGCCGAAGGTGCGACCATCATCGGCACCCGCATGAAGAGCGCGCCGGACATCGCGGCGTTCGTCAACGGCACGACCGCACGCTATGCGGAGATGACGGATATCTACCACTGGCCGGGCAGTTCGGTGGCGCATCCCAGCGACGTCATCGCTCCCATCCTCTGCGCTGCGGAGCATGCGCACGCCAGCGGGCGTGAGTTCATCACAGCCGTCGTGCTGGCGTACGAGGTGTGCCTGCGCATCTCGCATGTATTCAAGAATGAAGGTTACGACAACACGAACCTGTGCTGCATCGGCAGCGCAGTGGGAGCGGGGAAGGTGTTGCGGCTGTCCCCGGAGCAACTGTCGCATTGCATCTCGATGGCGGTCGTGCCCAACAACATACTCAAGCAGGCACGGCGCGGGCAGAAGTCGATGTACAAGGCCGTGGCCGCCGGCGAGGCCGGCCGCGGCGGAGTGTTTGCCGCACTGCTTGCGCGGGTGGGGATGGAGGGGCCGCACCTGCCGTTCGAGGGCAAGGAGGGCTGGTGCGCCCATGTGGCCGGCGGGCCGTTTTCATTGGGCCCCATGGGCGGGAATGGCGTCCCGTTCAAGATATTGGATGTGCGCACCAAGAATCGTCCGGCGGCCGGCCCGGCGATTGCGGCGATCCTGGCTGCCGAGAAACTGGCGCCTCTGAGCATTAAAGACATAAAGCAAGTCATCATCGAGGTGCACAAGGACGCCAAGGAAAGAACCTGCATCGGCGAACCTCCCTGGAACCTGGAGTCGCGTGAGGACGCGGATCACAGCACTCCGTTTCTGGTCGCCATCACGCTGCGCGATGGAACGGTCACGCTGCATTCATTCGACGACGTGCACCTCTGGAACCCGGAACTGCGGGCGCTGATGAAAAAGATCGAGGTGGTCGAGAATGCGGGGTTCACCAAAGCCTATAAGCAAGTGCCACAAGAGCATCGCGCGCGCGTCGTCGTGATAACCAACAGCGGTGAGCGCCTGGTGGCAGATGCGGGCGGCGACGCTGACGATTTGGCGGCGCCGAAAAGCGCTGCGCAGATCGAAGAAAAATTTCGCAGCCTTGCGCAGGAGTCGTTAAGTCAGAAGCGGGCGGATGCGCTGCTCGAGCAGCTGTGGAAGCTGGAGGATTTGAGGGACGTCGGTGTGATCCCGCCCGGTTTCCTGCTCGGCTAACTTGCAAACTGCTGGTCCTTGTCCAAAGGAGCCTTCGATATACAGGGTCAGTGTAACTTAAGGAAACAGTACACCGACCCCAATTATTAGAAGTCATCAGGATGGGCAAGGTCATCAAAGAGACTGGCATTCATTTCGAATGACGCAATCGCCCACCAATTAGAGCGGCCAGGCTCGCTTAGGAAGTAAACAGGGGCGTTGTAACTTAAACGCCGGCGCCGATTGTTCCGTGGGCTGCCGCGGAGTATTCCTTGTTCAGGGCAAGTTCAGGGCTTTGCGTATCGAGATAAGTTTCGCATGCGCAGCTTGATCCTCTGACGCTTCCATCAGGTTGGAAATCTTGTCGGTCCCATACAAATGCCCATTGGTGTATGTGCTTACGCTGTCCTGAATGCGGCGCGGATATTGCGGGACATGGGCTTCATCTTTGATGAATACCGCTATGAAGTCATTCCAGATATCGGCTTTTCTGTTTCCTATGAATGATTCCAACAGTGCAACTGGATAACCGCTTCTCTTGCCCCAGTTTTGCAGAGCGATTCCGCTGTCTGGGTAGAATCTCCAGCAATCTGCGGGATATCTGTGAAACGCCCCATTGGAAGGGGAGTTTATGTACAGGAGCCCTGCCGGCTTCAATATTCTCAGCGTTTCATTGAACAGTAGCCAGAAGAACTCTGAATGCTCGAAGCACGATGAGCTCACTACCACATCGATGGTCTCGCTATCGAATGGCAATAAATAGGGATTCGCGATAACGACATCAACGCCTTTGCCGGCAACGAAATCGAGGCCGAGGTAACTATTATTTGCGGGGGCCACGGATCTAAGGCTGCCCCTGACATCTTTGGAGCCCACATCGACGATGGTCAATCCGGCGGAGTCCTTGAGGTATGTATCAAAGAAAGCTGCCGCATACTGCATAGCCGTGTCGTGCATTGTTAAAACGCCCCCTGCACCGAATTGGGCCGCCTCAAAACCGCTTTGGGCAGTCTGCCGTGATGTTACCGGCTTTGCAACAATAGTCAAAGCCGTCGCTCGTTGATAGAATTTCGGCAGGTGCTGCCAAAAACGTGAATAAGAGGATTCATTTCATGATCAAGACGTTTAAGGTCGTATTGCTGTGCTGCTTCGCCGCATTCGTTTCCGTCCCCGCGCACGCACAGCCGCTCAAGACGCTGCAGGTGAACGTGTTTCGCGAGGACCCCGGCCTGACGATCGGGCGGGTCAAGGGTTTCTTCGCGGCCGAGGGGTTGAACGTCAACGTGGTGCGCACCTCCAACTCCACCGACCAGATGTTCGGCCTGTCGAACGGCAGCTTTCAACTGGTTTCCACCGCGTTCGACAACGTGCTGGCGTGGTCGGGGCGCGAGGGCGCGGACCTGATCGCGGTGGCGGCGATCGGCGACAGCCAGGTGTTCAAGGTGTACGTGCGCCCCGAGATCAAGACCTGGAGTGATTTGCGCGGAAAGAAGCTCGCGGTCGATGCGGTCAACACTGCCTATGCGCTGGTGCTGCGCCGCGTGTTGCTGGAGCAGGGGCTGGACCTGGCCAAGGGCGACTACGAGCTGCTGGCGCTGGGCAATGGAAATCTGCGCCTGCAGTCGATGCTCAAGGGCGAGACCTCTGCCGGAATCCTCACGCCGCCTGATGATCAGCGCGCGCTCGACCAGGGCCTGGTGCTCATGGGAGATTCGGGCAAGGCGCTGCCGGACTTCCCCAACATCCTGTTCGCCGTCAATCGCACCTGGGCAGAGAATGAGCGTTGGCAGCTCGTCGGATTTCTGCGCGCATGGGTCGCCGCGGGGCGCTGGATGCGCGCCAACGACGCCGAGGCAGCACGCATCGTCGAAGCCGAGCTCAAGGTGGATACAAAGATTGCAAGGGGCTACATGATTGACCTGAGCCGCACCGGCGCGCTTATTCCCGCGGGGCTGGAGCGGGCGCTGAAGCTGCGCACGGGATTTGGGCTGACCCCGCCGATGGGGCCTGAGATCTCCAATTACTACGACCTGAAGTACTACAACGCAGCGACTGCCAGGTGACGCATAGCGTGCGCGTGGCACACGCTATGCCGTCCTCCGAAACGATCGCGATCAGTTGCGGCCGTCATCCGCGCCGCGAGTCATGGCCGAAACGTAGGCGATGACCTGCTGTCCAGGCGGGAATGAGCCGGCCGGCGAGACTGCGCTCATGTCGACCACGGCAAAGCTGCGGGTGCCGAAATTCCAGGTGAAGCTTTTCCCGGTGGCCGGCACCACGAATTTCACGATTTCGTATTGGTTCACGTTCACCCACTTGGTGCCCGGTTGCACGACTATTTCTCTGGTGCCGCCCGGCACTGGCGCCGTCTCCAGGACGCCGACCGCGTCCGGATCTTTGGAATCTGAAAATTGGGTTGCGCAGGAAGCCAGCGCCAATGCAACGATGCCCGCCATTAGCAACCTGATGATGGAATTGCTTTTCATGTTTTCTCCTGTTGAAGGAAGCTGCGGGTTCGGCCTGCCTGACTAACCATTCGTGCTGGGGACGTCCCCTAAGTTCACTTGTAGCGTAGCCGGCATCGCGTCAAAAAACCGGGGTACTATAATACATACGGGTTGTATCCCTGCTTTATTCCCTGACTGTGTCCGGAGCCGGGCGGCGGTACGGGCGGGCTCCCTCCCGAATAGCCGATATTCCGCTGATTGAAAAGGGTCCGGTTCGGGCTGATTTTGCGCGCCGGTGCCGGCGCCTTCGGCAAGCGCTACGGCTGAGATAAATGGGGGCTGGTTCCTGCAATATGGGGCAGGAACGGTCGGGCGCCGTTACAGTTTGGGAACGCGCAAAGTCTTGCTGATCATCAGGGTTCCCGACAACAGGAACAGCAAAGCGAGTGGATGCAAATCCCAAGGTCCGAGCGTCCATACGCCCCAGTAGAGATTTTCGCCCAGCCGCTCCTGCCACGCGAGCACAGCCAATAACGCGACCAACAGCACGCTGGTCGGGATCGGGGTGCCCTCGAAGTAGGCAACCTTGTCAGCACCTTCGGAAAGGCTTTCGGCAGTCACGTTATAGCGCGCTAGGCGGCTCACCCCGCAACACACGAAGTAAATCAGGATCACCGCGTCCCAACCGCCACGCAGGCCGGCGGCAAATGCGAGCGCCGCAGGGGCGACGCCAAATGAGATGACGTCAGCCAGCGAATCGAGCTCAAGTCCGAGCGCCGAATTGGTGTGCCGCCATCGTGCAATCCGGCCGTCGAGCACATCGAATATGAATGCCGCGGGTGCCATCGCCGCGGCGGCGAGGAAATGGGCGACCGACCCCTGCACGATGTAGAGCATCGCCAGGAAAATCGTCGCCACCCCGCAGGCTGCGTTGGCGAGCGTGAAAAAATCGGCGAGGTGAAAACCCCGCAGCATCGAGAAATGCTTGCGCTGCTTGATCACGGAGGGCGAGGATGGAGGCATCATGTTTTTCAGTATGACTCACAAGAGATCACAAGAGCAGGGCTGATCAGTATGCAGCCCCGCACGGGATGGCATCGGTGCGATAGCGTACGCTATTACACGGCCGCGCCTGCACTGCGAGCAGAACGCAGCTGCAGAACAGCTGTGCGGCCAGCGTAGACGATATCACCATTTTTCTCTCATCTAGGACCGTTCAGCCGGCCCACCTGTGTGCGAAGCGCACGCAGCACGGAGTCGCCCAAGGCGCCTGAGTTGAGCACCCATCTTACACATTGCCGCCGCGCACCAATGTTGCCTTCCATAGTAATATGCGGGCTACGCAAATTTCGCTGCCCCCGCGAGACCCTCTTATGCTGATCCTCAACAACGCTGAAGTCACAAAACTGATCGACATGCGCGAGTGCATCGCCGCGCTCGAAGACGCTTATCGCGAGCTGGCGCACGGCCGCTCGGTGAGCGCGGTGAACTCGGATGCCATCACTCCGGGATGCCTGCACGACACCATTTATCAGTTCAAGCTCAACGGCGGCGTGATTCCCAACGTGGGCATCGCGGCGCTGCGGCTCGATTCCGACATTATCAAGCGCGAGCCGCGCCGCCAGGTGAAGCTGGCGCTCGCGCCGGGCGGACGCTACACCGGGCTCATCATGTTGTTCAGCACCGAGACCAGCGAGCCGCTGGCGATTTTTCCCGACGGCATCGTGAATCCCATGCGCGTCGCCGCGGCCTCCGCGCTCGGCGCCAAATATCTGGCCCGCCCCGATTCGCACACGGTCGCGCTGATCGGCGCCGGCTGGCAGGCGCGCTCGCAGGTGATGGCGATCGTGGCGACGCACGAGGTGCGGGTGATCCGCTGCTACAGCCCGACGGCCGAGCGGCGCGACGCCTTCTGCCGCGAGATGCAGCATTTGACCGGCGTGAAGATGGAATCGTGCGATAGCGCCGAGCGCGCGGTGAGCGGCGCGGACATCGTGCTGTGCGCCACCAACACCAACGAAACGTTGTTCTTCGCGCGCTGGCTCAAGCCCGGCATGCACGTCGGCACCATCCGCGGCGCGGAGCTCGAGCCGGCGGCGGTGATGCAGGCCGATGTGCTCGCGGTGCACGAGCGCAAGCTGAGCGGCGCTTCCGCGGTTGCCAAGAGCGTGGTGCTCGCCAAGGACCGCATGGCGATCCCCGGAGTCGACATCGAGCGCCTGCCGACCCTGCCCGAGATCATCGCCGGCATGGTGCCCGGCCGCACCACGCCGCAACAGATCAGCTGCTTTCTCAACCTGCGCGGCATCGGGCTGCAGTTCGCGGCGGTCGGCGCCGTGATCTACCGCAAGGCACTCGCCAAAGGAATTGGGCGCGAGCTGCCCACCGAATGGTTTACCGAGGACGAGGTGTCCTGAGGACCGAGCGCGTCGTCAGCTTTGCGCCGCTAGCGCGCAATCGATTCCCAGATCTTCTTTAGCCGTTTCACCGACACCGTATACGGTGTCTTGAGTTCTTGCGCGTAGAGCGACACGCGCAGCTCCTCGATCTGCCAACGAAAGCTCTCCAGCGCCGGCTCGGCAGCACCCGCCTTGCGTAGCTTGTCGCTGCGCTCCTGATAGAGCTTCCACAGCGCCGCGATATCGGCCGCGTGCTTGGCGTCGCGCGCCGGATTGCCCGGAAATTTGTCGAGCCGCATCGCGAGCGCCTTGAGATAGCGCGGCACGTGCTGGAGCTGCTCCCACGGCGTGGCGCTGAAGTAGCCTTTGTAGACCAGATGCTGAAGTTGCGTGCGCAGCTCCGCGACGACGCGGTTCAGTGCCGGGGCTGCGCTCGTGAGCCGCAGATTCACGCGGTGATGCTCTTCGGCAATCGCAGCGTAGATGCGGCAGGCGGCATCGCGCACCGCCGGCAGGCGGGTGCGTGCGCGCTGCTTCTGCGCTTCGTATTCTTTTTCATTGCGCGGCAGCTCGTCCTCGCCGATAAAGGCGCGGTCGCAGATCGCGCTCAAGATGTCGGCTTTGAGATCCTCGGCGTTCGCGATGCTGCGCAACTGCATGAGCGCCTGCGTCAGGCCCGGCAGGTTTTTGTCGAGCTGCTTCATCTGCTCTTTGAGCTCGAGGCGCAGCAGCCGGCACACGCCGGCACGCATCGACGCATCCGCGACAGCGCGGGTGTCCAGCAGCCGGATCGCCACGCTGTCGCCTTCGTCCACCAGCGCCGGATAACCGGTGAGCTTGCGCCCGCCGCTCTCGAACGCGATCTGCACCGGCAGGTCGCCGCAATCCCATGCCGTGAGTCCGCTGCGCTCGATGCCGGGCTCGGCCTTGGCGAAAGTGAGCTGCGCTGCCTGGCCGAGCTGGGCCTTGAGCGCGGCGAGGTCGCGCCCGCCTGCGAGTTCGCGCCCGGCGTCGTCGATGACGCGGTAGTTCATCCTCAAGTGCAGCGGAATATCCGCATCGTCAAGGATATCGGCGGAGACGATTTCACCAGTGCGCTTCCTCACGTACTGCGCAAGCGCTTGTGCGAGCGCGATGCCCGACGCGTTGCTGTCCTGCTCCTCGAGAAAGCGCGTCACGTGGTCCTGCAGGGGAAACAGAAGTTTGCGGATCGCCTTCGGCAGCGCCTTGAAGCAGGCCGCGATCTTTTCGCGGATCATCCCCGGCACCAGCCAGTCGAAGGGCGCGGCAGCAAGCTGGTTCAAGAGCGCGAGCGGCACGGTCACCGTCACCCCGTCCAGCGCATGGCCTGGCTCGAAACGGTAGCGCAGCTTGAGCGCGACGCCGTCGACCGTGAGGTGGTCCGGGAACTGTGCTTCGGTGACGCCGGCCGCGCTCTGCAGCATCAGGTATTCGCGGGTCATGAACAGCAGCTTGGGATTCGCGCGCTCCGCGTCCTCGCGCCACTTGTCGAAGCCGGCGCCGTTGTAGATATCCGGCGGCAGCAGCGCATCGTAGAAACGGAAGATCGTTTCGTCGTCGACCAGCACGTCGCGGCGGCGCGTCTTGTGCTCCAGGTCCTGCACTTCCTTGACCAGCCGCTGGTTGTGCGCAAAGAACGGGGCGCGCGTCGTGTAGAGCCCCGCGGTCAGCGCCTGGCGGATGAAGATCTCGCGCGCTTCCGGCGGATTGAGCGGGCCGTAATGCACGCGCCGCTTGGCGACGATGGTGAGTCCGTAAAGCGTGACGCGCTCGAATGCCGTCACCATCGCGCGCTCCTTCTCCCAATGCGGATCGAAATAGTGGCGGTTGACGAGGTGGCCGGACAGAGCCTCCAGCCATTCGGGCTCGATCTTCGCGACGCAGCGCGCATAGAGTCGCGTGGTTTCCGTGATCTCGGAGGCCACCACCCACTTGGGCTTCGCTTTCCTGAGCACCGAGCCCGGGAAGATCGCGAATTTGATGCCGCGCGCTCCCAGGTATTCGTCGCCTTCCTCGGCCTTGGTCCCGATGTTGCCGAGCAGTCCCGCGAGCAGCGCGCGGTGGATCTGCTCGTAAGTGGCCGGCGTCTCGTTGATATTGAATTTGAGATCGCCGACCAGCGCATGCAGTTGGGTATGGATGTCGCGCCATTCACGGAGGCGCCGGTGCGACAGGAAGCACGCGTGCAGTTCGTCGATCAGCTTGCGGTTCGATTTCTTGTGCAGCACCGCCTCTGCGAAAAACTCCCACAGCCTGAGGTACGCCATGAAGTCCGAGCGCTCGTCGGCGAAGCGCTCGTGCGCACGGTCGGCGGCGTCGGCGCGCTCGAAGGGGCGCTCGCGCGGATCCTGCACCGACAGCGCCGAGGCGATGATGAGTATCTCAGAGAGGCAGTTCTGCTGCTTGGCCGCGAGGATCATGCGCGCCACGCGCGGATCGATCGGAAATTTCGCGAGCTGCCAGCCGATCTCGGTGAGCGCGTTCTGATCGTTGACCGCGCCGAGTTCCGCCAGCAGCTGGTAGCCGTCGGCGATCATGCGCGAGCCGGGCGCTTCGAGGAAGGGGAAGCGCTCGACCTCGCCGATCCTGAGCGACTTCATGCGCAGGATCACTGCCGCGAGCGAAGTGCGCAGCACCTCCGGGTCGGTGAACTCGGGGCGCGCCGTGTAGTCGTCCTCTGCATAGAGCCGCACGCAGATGCCGGCGGCGACGCGCCCGCAGCGACCGGCGCGCTGATTGGCGGAAGCGCGCGAAATCTTCTCTACCCGCAATTGCTCGACCTTGTTGCGGTAACTGTAGCGGTTGAGGCGGGCGTAGCCGGTGTCGATCACGTAGCGGATGCCCGGCACCGTGAGCGAAGTCTCCGCGACGTTGGTCGCGAGCACGATTCGGCGCGCACCGTGCGGCTTGAACACGCGGTCCTGCTCCTCGAACGACAGCCGCGAATAGAGCGGCAGGATCTCCGCGCCCTTGGGATGATGCTTGCGCAGCAGCTCGGCGGTCTCGCGGATCTCGCGCTCGCCTGGCAGGAACACCAGCACGTCGCCGGAGCCGGCGCGCGCCAGCTCGTCCACTGCCTCGACGATCGCGTCCTCCATGTCCTGCTCTTCCTGGTCCTCGTCTTTGGATTTCAGCGGCCGGTAGCGCAGCTCGACCGGATACATGCGGCCCGACACTTCGATCACCGGCGCCGGCTTGCCATCGGCTGCGAAGTGCTGCGCGAAGCGCTCGGCGTCGATCGTCGCCGAGGTGACGATGACTTTTAGATCCGGGCGCTGCGGCAGTATCTGCTTGAGATAGCCGAGCAGGAAGTCGATGTTGAGGCTGCGCTCGTGCGCTTCATCGATGATCAGCGTGTCGTAGGCCTTGAGCAGCCGGTCGCCCTGGGTTTCGGCGAGCAGGATGCCGTCGGTCATGAGCTTGACGTAGGTATCGCGCGAGACGCGGTCCGAGAAGCGGATCTTGTAGCCGACCGCGTTGCCGACCGTGCTCTTGAGTTCCTGCGCGATGCGCGCCGCGACAGTGCGCGCCGCGATGCGCCGCGGCTGCGTGTGGCCGATCAGGCCGTGGACGCCGCGCTTGAGGTCGAGGCAGATCTTGGGCAGTTGCGTGGTCTTGCCGGATCCGGTCTCGCCGCACACGATGACCACCTGGTTGGCCGCGATGGCGCGCGCGATCTCCTCGCGCCGCGCCACCACCGGCAGCTCGTCGGGATAATCCGGGCGCGGCACGTTGTCGAGGCGGCGCTGCAGGTCGGCAGGGTTCTTAGGCGGCAGAAAGATTATCCGTATGCAAGGGATGCTTGCTGGACGCGCCCTTGCCCGAGCGCGAAATTAAAACGGCACCCGCACGCCATCCTTGCTGACCTGGATGGTGGTGGCGATCACTTTGCCGTCGTTGTCCATGCCGGCAAAGAGCAGCACGTACTCTCCGGGCTTGAGCAGCGTGCGATCGCCGCTCACCGGCATGACCACCGGAATGTTGTCGGGAACGATTACGGTCTGCTGGCCGCCCTTGTAGGTGAGCGTGATCTCACGGTTGCGATTGACCAGGGCCACTGAGGAAACCGCGGCATTCGTCATCGTCGAGTTCGGCTCCAGGTCCCACGGGCGGTGACCTTCGCCGGGCACCGTGGGGCCGGGAGGAAACACGTGGATCTCGCGCGCCACTAGCCTGCCGCTGGAATCCGGCACGGCCGTCGTGCCGATCGCCGTTCCCGGCTTGATGTCGGCAAGACTCATCAGCTTCATGTAGGAAACACGGGTATTCGGCCCGAGCTCGATTTTCAGCTCCCGGCCTTCGCGCGTCTTGACCATCATCAGGTCGCCGGCGACAGATTCGATCGTGCCGCGTGCGCGAATGGGAGTTTGTGCTGCGGCGAGCGTTGCCGCAAAGAACAGTGCGCCGCACAGCAAAGCTGCAAAAACTTTGTTCACGATACATCCTATTCAAAAAATTGCGGGGCGGCGAGGAGCGCTTCCTGCACAGCTACTATACGATGGATTCGAGCGGCACCACGAACAGCCGGGTGCGGTCGGACGGACGTTCAATCCTGGCGTTGTAGTCGGTAATCGCCTTCGTTAGATCCTGGAGCGGCTTCTCCTCCTGAAACGCGATCATGAGGACGGTGTTCGTGCTGGGGAAGGATCCTTTTCCGAGGTGCGGTTCCGTGCCGCGCCCCTTGCCTTTGGCGCGCTCCCAACTCGTGTAGTAATCGATGCCGGTGTCCTGGAGTATCTGCATCACGCTGTCGGTGTAGAAATCGTTGTAGACGACAAACGCCATTTTCATTTTTCTTTTTCCTCAACGCATTTGATGGATAGTGCGATTATAGATGGAGTTTCATGACGTTTCGAGCGCATGCGCAACGAATGTGGCTGGACCGTGGCTATAGGACGATGGCATTTGCGACGACCATGATGCTGGTGTATTCTGCCATTGGCCCTGACTCAAGAGACATATATATGAAAAACCCGCTTAGCTCCGCACTGCTTGCGCTGACCGCGCTCACCGCGTTCACTGCCGATCCCGCAATCGCGCAGACCTTTCCAACCCGGCCCGTGCGCATCATCGCCGGCTCGCCGGGAGGAGGCAATGACATGTTGGCGCGCCTGCTCGCGCCGACCCTCACCACGAGCCTGAAACAGCAGGTGATCGTCGAGAACAAGCCGAGCGGCGTCATTCCGTTCGATACCGTCGCGAAGGCGGAGCCGAACGGCTATACCGTGCTAGTCGCCGGCAACGATTTCTGGATCGGACCGCTGGTGCAGAATACGCCGTATGACCCGGTGCGCGATTTTGAGCCTGTGATACTGGCGGCCAGTGCGCCGAATGTGATGGTCGTGCCGCCGTCGCTGCCCGCGAACGACGTGAAGCAGTTCATCGCACTCGCCAAGTCCGAGAAGGGCGGACTCAGGTATGCATCGAGCGCCCGCGGCGGCGTGTCGCATCTTGCGGCTGAATTGTTCAAGAGCATGGCGGGTGTGGAGATCCTGCACGTGCCGTACAAAGGCACTGGCCCTGCGCTGACCGGGCTCATCTCGAACGAAGTGCAGCTGATGTTTCCGAATCTTGCGGGCGCCATGCCGCAGATCAAATCGGGCCGGCTGAAAGCTTTGGCCGTCACGTCCGCGAAGCCTACGCAGCTCTTCCCCGAGCTGCCGACCGTCGCGGCATCGGGTCTGCCGGGATACCAGTCGGTGACGGTGTATGGGTTTTTTGTTCCGCGCACGACGCCGGCGGCGATCGTGCAGTTGCTGAACCAGGAGTTAGGGCGGGCGCTGACCCGGCCGGATGTGAAAGAGCGCCTGCAAGCCGCTGGTCTGGAGGCGGTTGCCGGGACAGGCGACGAGATGGGAGCGTTCTTGAAGGCCGAGATAGTGACGCTGGGGCGCGTCATCAAAGAGAACGGAATCCGCGCAGACTAAAGCGCCCGGTATCGCACCATGGGAATGACCACGCTTGAGAAGATCCTTGCGCGAGCCTCGGGCAAGGACAGCCTGCGCCCCGGGGACATTGCGGTGTGCCGCCCGGATATGGTGTTGCAGACTGATCTCGGATTGACGGCCACCGGCACCTGGTACCGGCCGAAGAAGGTATTCGATCCCGACCGCATCACGAATATCTTCGATCACGCCGTGCCGGCGCCGGCCATTGAGAATGCGTGGGCGATGCGCGAGGCGCGCCGCTTCAACAAGCAATTCGGAATGAAGCACCTGTTCGATGTGGGCGCGCATGGCATCGTGCACGTGATCGCCGCGGAACACGGCCTGGCACGGCCGGGCGAATTGCTCGTGTGTTCCGATTCGCACACCTGCGCCTCGGGCGCCCTCAACTGCGCAGGACGTGGCATCGGGCTCACCGATCTGCTGCAGGCGCTGACCAAGGGATTGGTGTGGTACCCGGTCAGCCCTTCGGTGCGTTACGAATTCAAGGGCGAGCTGCCGCCGGTGGTGAGCGGCAAGGACGTGTTCTTTCACATTGCCCAGACCTATGGCGCGCATACCGGCACCAGCATCGAGTTTGGCGGCGCCGGCATTCGCGCGCTGCCAATGTCGGCACGCCGCACCATCGCGACCATGTGCGCGGAGCTGGGCGCAGAATTCGCGATCTTCGACTGCGACGAGATCACCGAGCAGTTCCTCAAGGGCCGCACCGACCGTCCGTTCACGCCTGCGCTGGCGGACCGCGATGCAGACTACGAAGACGTGCGCGTCATCGATCTCGCGGACGTCGAGCCCTACGTGATCCTGCCGCATTCGGTGCCCAAGAACGGCATGCGGCTGTCGGCTTTCGATCAGAAGATACGCATCGACCAAGCGTTTGTCGGCTCCTGCGCGAATGGACAGATCGAGGATCTGCGTGTCGTCGCCGCTATTCTGCGCGGACGCAAGATCGCGCCCGGCGTGCGCTTCATCGTGACTCCGGGTTCGCAGGCGATTTATCTGCAGTCGCTGAAGGAAGGGCTGGCCGCCGACTTCGTGGAAGCCGGGGCTGTCTTCACCAACTCCACCTGCGGCGCATGCTATGGCGGGCACATGGGCCTGATCGGGCCCGGCGAAGTGTGCATTACCGCGAGCACGCGCAATTTCAAGGGCCGCATGGGCAGCGCGCAGGCAGAGATCTACATGGGCTCACCCGCCACCGTCGCCGCTTCCGCGATCGCCGGCATCATCACCGATCCGCGCACGTTGATGGCTGCGGCGGCATAGCGCGCTCTGTCCCGATCGGTTTTGGCAGGGCAGGTCACACCCGTCGTCGCGCAGCGAAAAATAGAATTAGAGTCTCCCTCTTGTAACATCTAAATGGCGGGTGTGACCCGCCCTACGATGGCTAATTGTCTTTGGTCAGCAGGTGCGCCAGCGACCTGGCGTCGCTCAGCTTTTCCAGCCCGAGCACCGCATCGCGGATGCGTTCGACGTGCGGCTGAGCAAATGCATGCCGCGCGAGGGTCTCGAATTTCTTCAGGACGGGTTGCGGTCCCGGGAATTCGATCTCGTCGAAGCGCTTCTGCATGGTGGTCTTCAGCAGCGTGCCGTCCTTGAGCTTGACCGCGACGTGCATCTTGTGGCGGTAGGGACGGCCCAGCGCCGTGATTTCAGGATCGTGCCGGATGTCGATCTTCTCGATCAGCGCCAGGCGCCGCGGGTCGGCCACCATCGCTTCCGAAAACTGGTCGACGAAGCATTCGCCTTCGATGAGCATGGTGGCGAGGCAATAGCTCATGTTGAGCTGCGCCGAGGTCACGCCTTCCGGACGGTATTTCCAGCCCATGTGATCGAGCGTGGTGTGAGACACATCGACTGTCACCTTTTCCACCTCGGCGGCGCTGAAGTCGCGCTGCCCGCGCAGTGCGCGGATTGCGTTCAGCGCCGGATGCACGCCTGCAACGCAGGAGTAAAACTTCAGAAAGATATCCATCGTGAGATAAGTTTCGCCCAGGCCGGCGGTCAGCTCGGTTAGATCGAAGCCGTCTGTCGAATGGGAGAACGCGGTGCAGAAGCCGCCGTACTTGCTCTCGAACACGTCGATGATGCCGGTGTAGCCGCGGGCGGCGAACAGCGCGCCATAGAGACCGCTTTGCGAGGCGCGGCCCGCATGAAAGCGTTTGACCATGGCGCCGTATTGCGCAGCCATCAGGCCTGAGGCCTGAGTGCCCGCAATGCCGAGCGCGTGCACTGCCTGCTCTACGTTGAGGCCGAGGCCGGCGGCGGCGCTGGCGGCGGCGCCGAACACGCCGGTGGTGGCGCCCGAATGCCAGCCCGCCGCAAGATGCTCGGGGCCCATGCACAAGGAGGCGCGGGTCGCGATTTCATAGCCGATTAGCGCAGCACGCAGCAGTTCGCGCCCGCTCATTTTCGGGCGGGTCTCGGCGACCGCGAACAGTGCGGGCAGCACCACCGCTCCCACGTGCGACGGCCCGCGGTAGAACGCGTCGTCGATTTCGTAGCCCTGTATCAGCGAGCCGTTCACCAGTGTTGCGTGCGGTGCGGACAGCCGCTCTTTCGCGCCCCACACCACGCAGCCAGTGGAGGTGTCGACCGCTTTGAGGCTGTCGATCAGGATGCGGCTCCATTCCAGATCGGCGGCGTAGATGCCGCAGCCGATCGAATCCAGTATCAGGAGCTTCAGCCGCTCAATGACTTCCGCAGGGATGTCTTCGTAGCGTGCATGCGCGATGTACGATGCAATGCCGCGGGTATAGGTGTTGTCGGTGGATGGTTCTTGTGTCATAGGTAAGCAAAAATTAGATGTTCAGAGATCATCGCATTGAAAGCGGCAGTGGTAAAGGGTAGCATCGCATTCGGGGTGCGGCCGCTTGATCACGAAGCGGCGAATTGGGGGAGGTGTCATCATGTCGGTGAGGCGCTTCGGTTTTATAATGATGTTCCTGTGCGCGGTTGCGCATGCGCAGAACTACCCGACGCGCACGGTGCGTTTCGAGACCGCCGGCCTGGGCAGCGGCGTCGATATCGGCGCGCGCCTCATCGCGCAGGTGATGTCGCCCTCGCTCGGTCAGCAGATCGTGGTCGAGAACCGCGCGAGCGGCATCATTCTCGGCGACACGGTGGCGAAGGCGGCGCCCGACGGCCATACGCTGCTGCTTACCGGCAGCTCGTTCTGGCTCACGCCGTTTCTTCAGCCCAGCGTGTCGTGGGATCCGGTGCGCGATTTCGTTTACATCGCGGAGCTCTGGACCTCGCCGAACCTCGTTGTCGTTCATCCTTCGGTGCCGGTGCGGAACGTGAAGGAGCTGATCGCATTTGCGAAGGCGCGTCCCGGACAGCTGAATTACGGATCGGGCGCGCCTGGCTCGACTCCTCATCTCGCGGCAGAGCTCTTCAAAGAGATGGCGAAGGTCGACATCGTGCGCATCAACTACAAGGGCGTGGGCCCGGCAGTCACCGATCTGGTCGGCGGGCAGGTGCAGGTGATGTTTCCGAACGGCAGCGCCGTGGTCAGCTATCTCACGTCGGGACGGCTGCGTGCACTGGCAGTGGCGACCGCGAAGCCCAGCGCGCTGTTTCCGGATCTGCCGACAGTCGGCAGTTCCGGGTTGCCGGGCTATGAATCCGAGGTGCTGAGCGGGATGTTCGCGCCGGCGAAGACGCCGCCCGCGATCGTCTCGCGGATCGGCCAGGAGACGCTGCGCGCGCTGGCGCGTCCAGACATCAAAGAGAAGATGTTCAACGCCGGGCTGGAAATCCTCAGCGGATCGGCCGAGCAGCTCACGGCGACGGTGAAAAAGGAAATGGCGGTATGGGGCAAGTTGATCCGCGACCAGGGCATACGAACGGAGTGAGGCTGCGGCACCGCCTGCAAATTCGCGGTGAGCGGAGTATAAAGATGGTCGCGCCTTAAGCGACACGCCGTTTTACTTTGACATCCACTTTCTGCGGTTCACAGGAAACTACGCAAGTTCCGCGTCTAGAGCGGCCGGAGAGCGGCTTTAAGCAATCAATTCATTGGGGAGCGTTCGCGCATGCTGATCGTCGATTCACATTGCCACACGGGCAGCAACTGGGAGGAGCCGATCGAAACGCTGCTCTATCAGATGAATGCCAATGGCGTCTCGCACATCGTGCTGATCCAGTACGAGGGCTACTACGACAATTCATATCTGATCGATTGCACCAAGCGCTACGGCAACCGCTTCAAAGCCGTCATCATGCTCAATCCGGCGGATAAGTCCAGGACGAAGACGCTTGAGCGCTTGCACAAGGAAGGCGCGTCCGGCTTCAGGGTGTTGATCCGGGAAGAATGGGATGCAAACGAGCCGGTCTACGAAGTGGCGGGCAAGCTCGGGATGGTCGTGAGCGTCATGGGGAACTCCGAGCACTTTGCGGACGCCAAATTCAAGAAGCTGCTCGACCGTTGCCCCGATACGAAATTTTGCCTGGAACACCTGTGTCGTGCGGCGAAGGCCGGAACTGATTATGCGAAGCCGCCGCATGACGGATTCAAGGCTGCGCTGGAATGCGGCAAGTGGCCGAACACCACCGTCAAGGTCCCCGGCCTCGGTGAGATCATTCCGCGCCCGCGCCCGTTTCTTCCTGGCAATGACTGCCCGTGGACCAACATCCCGCCGCTCTACGAAATGGCGATGGAGGCGTTCGGTGTGCAAAGGATGATGTGGGGCTCCAATTTTCCGCCGTGCGCACGGCTCGAGGGCTACCGCCACGCCCTGGAATGGGTGCGCGACTACCCGGCTTTTCAGAAGAGTGACGACGTCGAATGGATCATGGGGAAATCTGCCGCCAAGTTCTGGGGCTTCCCGTCGCAGTGACGCTACGCACGCGCGAGCCGTGTGATAAGGAGTAGTCAGTTCGCTGGGTGGTTGTTTTTTGATTTTCTCTTTAAGGAGGAGTCAGTATGTCTGCGAGACGCCTGATCGTTGTGCTATTGATGTTCCTGTGCGCTGTTGCGCAGGCGCAGAACTATCCGACACGCCCCGTGCGTTTCGTGAACGGCAGCGTCGGCGCCGGCGGCGATATCGCATCGCGCCTGCTGGCGCCGGTGATGTCGCCGGCGTTTGGTCAGCAGATACTGATCGAGAACCGCGCGAGCGGCGTGATTCTCGGCGACACCGTGGCCAATGCAGCGCCCGACGGGCATACGTTGCTCATTTCGGGCGCCTCGTTCTGGCTCACGCCACTGCTGCAGCCCGGCGTGTCGTGGGATCCACTGCGCGATTTCGTTCCCATCGCGCTGCTCTTCACGTCGCCGAACCTGGTCGTCGTTCATCCTTCGCTGCCGGCGAAAAGCGTCAGGGAACTGATCGCGCTGGCGAAGGCGCGTCCCGGCCAGCTGAATTACGGATCCGGCGCTCCCGGTTCGACCCCGCATCTCGCGGGTGAGCTCTTCAAGGACATGGCGAAGGTCGACATCGTGCGCATCAACTACAAGGGCATCGGCCCGGCGGTCACCGATCTGGTCGGCGGGCAGGTGCATATGGTGTTCGCCAATGGCAGCGCAGCGGTCGCCCAGCTCAAGGCCGGACGGCTGCGCGCGCTGGCGGTGGCGGCGCTGAAACCGAGCGCGCTGTTTCCGGAACTGCCGACGGTCGACAGTAGCGGGCTGCCCGGCTACGAAGCCGAGGTGCTGAGCGGCATGTTCGCGCCGGCGAAAACGCCGCCAGCGATCGTCGCGCGGATCAATCAGGAGACGCTGCGCGCGCTGAATCGGCCGGACATCAAGGAGAGGTTGTTCAACGCCGGGCTGGAAGTGATCGCCGGCTCTGCCGATCAGCTGTTGGCTGCAGTGAAACGCGAAACGACGGTATGGGGCAAGTTGATCCGCGAGCAGGGCATACGGGCGGAATGATGCTCCGGCACATTATTGGTGAGAGATTGTACTCTTTCCAATTGCCGCTCGATCCCCTGGACCACAAGCGATAAAGATGGAGAGATCAGCGCATAATGACGCCTTAATGGACTGCTATTTATGAATTTTACCGATCATCCCGATGACCCGGAAGACGCTGAACACAACCCTGCAGAGCGTGCAGCAGCGGCGTTGCGCAGCACGCTGGTCAGCGTGGGCGCCAATCTTTTCCTGACCGTCACCCAGATCGCGGTCGGCCTCCTGGCCAAGTCTCAAGGTCTGGTCGCGGATGGCGTCCATTCGCTGTCCGATCTGGTGGCGGACTTCGTCGTGTTGTTTGCAAATCATCACAGCAAGAAGGACGCCGACGAGGACCATGCCTATGGTCACCAACGGTTCGAGACCGCCGCTTCCCTGGTGCTGGGCGTGCTGCTGTTGGTCGTAGGCGTGGGCATGTTGTGGTCGGCGTTTCTCAAGCTCCAGGACCCTGACACCGTGCAAACGGTTCATATCATCGCGCTGTGGGTGGCAGGTGGCGCCCTGGTCATCAAGGAAAGCTTGTTCCGCTACATGCTATGGGTGGCCAAGCGCGTCAAGTCGAGCATGCTGGTGGCCAATGCCTGGCATGCGCGCTCCGACGCAGCGTCCTCGCTGGTCGTGGGTATCGGCATCGTTGGCAACCTGGCGGGTTACAGGATACTGGATCCGATCGCCGCACTCATCGTGGGCTTCATGGTTGCCAAAATGGGCTGGGGATTTTCTTGGGATGCGCTTCACGATCTGATGGACCGCGCCGTGGACGAGAAGGAGGTCCAAGCTATTCATAGCACGCTCGTCGAAACCCCGGGCGTGCGCGGCGTCCACGACGTGCGCACGCGAAAAATGGGCGACATGATCGTTGTCGACGCGCACATCGAGGTGGATGCCACGATCAGCGTCGAAGCTGGCCACGACATTGCCGTCGAGGCGAGGCAGCGCGTGCTGCAACGCCATCGAGTGCTGAGCCTGATGACGCATGTGGACCCATGGCGACGTCCCGATCTGGACCATGCCGCGTCGATCCCGCCGCAGACGAGATAAGCTGTGGCGCCGGATTTGGTCATGATCAATCCTCAGGACGTCATGGCTGCGGCAGCCAGCACTGGAGCATTTGTCGACCGCATGCTCGCTTTGGTATAACGCATCGAGACGCTGCCTGATGCGGTGGAAATCATGGATATCGCGCGCTGCGGGCGCAGCACCGCGTGATTCGCGCTGATAGGGGTATGATCGGGGTTTCAGGCATTCTGTACGAGTCGGAAGTGAGTATGTCAGCGCGCATCGTCGAACTGCTCTGCGTTCTCCTTATCGCGGGTTGCATCGGGGTGCAGCAACCGCCCTCGGGCGAGCGGCCGTCGGCCGCTAAAACCCAGACCGCTGCGACCCCGAGTAAGGCGCCTGTGGTCGAGGCGATAGTCCCTGCGGCCGCGCCGCCCGTCGCCCGCTCCACAGGCGAGCCCGCGGTTAACGCAGAGTCGTCGGCGCAACGGGCTTCTATACCACGCGCACAGCCGGGCGAATCGCCTCCGAGCGTTGCGGCGCCTGTAGCAATGGCTGCGGCCGAGCCGATCGTCGCGCCGGTTGCGCCGTCCGTCACACGCCCCACAGATCAGCCCGCAGCCAACGCTGCGTCGCCAGCCGCCAAGCCTGCGGCAAAAGTTGTCGCTACTCCCCCGCCTGCCAAGCCGGTCCCGCAGACGGAGATCATCGCTCAGGCACCGGCAAAGCCGGAGACGCCGCCGTTGGATCTGAAATCTCTGGAGACGCGCCTCAAAGAGACCAAGGCCATCGGCGTGTTCACCAAACTCGCGCTCAAGAATCAGGTCGATGACCTTTTGAGTCAATTCCGGGCGTATTACCAGGGACAGCGCAAGACCAGCCTCGGCGAGCTACGGCGGCCTTACGATATGCTGCTGCTCAAGGTGCTCTCTCTCCTGCAAGACACCGACCCGCCGCTGGCTGGTGCAATCGTAGCCTCGCGCGAAGCGATCTGGAGCATCCTTGCAGATCCCGCCAAGTTTTCAGCTATCTAATTTACCGGCAGGAGAAATGCTGTGAACAAACGCATTAGGAGTTGGACCTCGATCGTTGTGATGTCTGCGTGCTACGCCGCATCGTCGTTCGCCGCGGAGGATGTATCGCTCCTCAAGGACCTGACGTCGGTCATCGCGCTGCTGGGTTTGCCCTGCGGCCAGGTCGTCAGCGCGACGGAGCCGAAGAGCAACGAGCATATTGCGACCTGCACGGACGGAAGCCGCTACCGCGTATTCGTAAATGATCAGGGCCGCGTGGTCGCGCAAAAGCAATAAGATCTCTGAGTATTGTGCAATCCGGTGCACTCTGTGCCGCCCTGCTTGGCTGATGCTGGCATCGCTGGTAGCATTTGTCGCGTTCAACGGCTGAAGGGGATGCCCAATGTTTGCCATCGGACTGCGGTGTGATGGAGTTCGAACGAATTTCTGGCATGCACGCGATGGCCGCCACGCACCCCTGTCATTTCCCAGATCTCTTGCGTCGATGGTGCTGCTCGCGGCTGCCGCGTTCGGTGCTGTGCCGGCACCAGCGCAGGAATATCCTGGCAAGCCCGTACATTTGATTACGGGCGAACCGGGCGGCCCGAACGACTTCGTTTCGCGGCTGATCGTTGCCGGCCTCTCCGTCAACCTGAAGCAAACGGTGACGGTGGACAATCTGGGTGGCGGTGTGGTCGCCGGAGCGCTGGTGGCGAAGGCCGCACCCGACGGCTACAGCCTGCTCGCCATCGGCAGCACGCTGTGGCTGCTGCCGTACTTGCGCGACAATGTGCCCTGGGATCCGATCAAGGATTTCGCGCCCGTCACGCTGACCTCGGCCGCGCCCAACGTGATGGCAGTGCATCCGTCGTTGCCGGTCAAGTCAGTCAAAGACTTTCTGGCGCTGGCGAAGGCGCGGCCCGGTCAACTGGTGTCCGCGACCGGGCCGGCGGGCTCCGCTACTTTTCTGGCAACCGAACTGATGAAGGCGATGTCCGGCGTCTACATCGTGCGCAGGATATATAACGGCAACGGGCCGGCGATCAAGGCGCTGCGCGAGGGCGAGGCGCAGCTGATGTTCGCAACGGCGGGCCTAGTCAAGCCGCACGTGGCAGCGGGCAGGCTGCGGGCGCTCGCGGTCACCAGCGAGCGCGAGTCCGAGTTGATTCCCGGGTTGCCGACGGTGGCGGCATCGGGCCTGCCGGGATACGAGTCGGTCGCGATGACAGGCATATTCGCGCCGGCGCAAACGCCGGCTTTGATCATCGGCTACCTCAACCGCGAAATCGCGCGCGTGCTCCACCAAGCCGACGCCAAGCAACGGCTTCTGGACTCTGGCGTCGAAGTCGTCGCGAGCACGCCGGAATCCCTGACATCCAAAATGAAATCGGAAATGACGCGCCTGGGGAAGGTCATCAGGGCTGCCGGCATACGCGATTGACGTACTGGCATCGATAAACGGCGTCGTCCTGGGCATTGCGCACTGTATTGAACCGTATTATCATCTTCGTGCTCAATTTTGCTATGATATCCAGGACTGAGAAACAATAAGCGTACGCGGGGCATCGTTTTAAAATTTTGCTTTACTCACTTAATCAGTTAGGAACGAAGATGAATAAATTTTTTGCAGTTTTGATGGCTGGTGTGTTTGGTCTGGCTTCGGTATCTGTTTTTGCAGCCGATACCGCGAGCAAAGCTGCGCCGAAAGCAGAAGCAAAAGCCGCTGCAAAAGCAGCGGACGCTGTAAAAGCGGTGGAGACTGCAAATGCCGTGACCGATGCCAATGCTGAAAAGGAAAAAGCCCTGGCTGACGCCAAAGCCGTAAAGGCCAAAGCCGCAGCCGACGCCAAAGCCGAAAAGTCGAAAGCCCTGGCTGACGCCAAAGCCGCAAAGACTAAAGCCGCAGCCGATGCCAAAGCCGCAAAGGCCAAAGCCGCAGCGGACAAGAAGGCGGCAAGGGCCAAGGCAAGGGCTGACGCCAACGCTGACAAGGAAAAAACCGTCGCTGATACCAGGGCAGAAGTGACGAAGTCTGGCGGCGATCTGAAGAAGAAGTAATCCTCTTCACGGTATTCGAGAAAGGCGGGGCTCAGGCCCCGCTTTTTTTGTATGCGCGGGACCAAAGCGCGCAGCATCACAATCCTCATTTCATGACAGGCTGATCAGGAAGGGGCAAATGATTGCTCAGAAGAAAGCGTTAACCAGCGTCGCGCAGGCGGCGACGATCAGCGGGAAGCTGGCCAGGTTCGCCGCGGAACTGAGATTCGAGGACCTGCCGCAAGACGTCATCGAGCGGGCGCGCCTGGTGCTGCTCGATGGGCTGGGTTGTGCCCTGGCAGGTTCTGCCACTGAAGATCTGCGCTTGATCCGGGAGTCGATGCTGGCTGCCGTCGGATGCGATGGGGATACCCTGTTATGGGGGACCAGCAGCCGGGCGCCGTTGCCGTTTGCAGCACTCGCCAATGCGGCGGCGGTGCATGCGCGCGAGATGGACGATTTCGAGGGCTGCCTGCATTCGGGTTCCGTCATCATTCCGGCGGCGTGTGGCGTGGCTGCCAGAGTGGGGGCCAGTGGCAAAGATCTCATCAGGGCCATCGTGGTCGGCTACGACATAGCGCGCCGGGTCCTCGAAGGCTGTGGCGGAAACGGCCCGCTCAAGGAGGCGGGTTGGCACTCGACCAGCATTTGCGGTGGGTTCGGCGCCGCAGCGGCTGCGGGCTGTCTGCTGGGGTTGGACGCTCAACGCCTGCAGTGGGCGTTGGGCTACGCGGGCAGCAATGCCGGCGGCACCTGGGCATTCATTGCGGACGGAGCAATGAGCAAGCGGGTGCATCCGGGATTTGCCGCACAGTCAGGCATCCAGGCCGCCTATCTTGCGGCCAGTGGCGTGACCGGACCCACGAGCATATTCGAAGCCGAATGGGGCGGATTCTTCCCGGTCTATGCGGGAGAAAGTGCGCAACCCGCAAGGGCGATCGAAGATCTCGGGCAGGATTATCGCATCAGGATTGTCGGGTTCAAGCCCTACGCGGCCTGCCGCGGTACACATGGCAGCATAGATTCCGTCCTGGATTTGCGCAGCGAATTCGGACTCTCGCTGGATTCCGTCGAACGGGTCACGGTGCGTGGCAGCGCTACGCATAAGAAGCAACTGGCGAAGCAGAAAGTGACGACCCTGCTGGACGCACAGTTCAGCATTCCGTACAGCATTGCGGTAGCGCTTGCGACGGGAGGTGCAATGCTGGACCAGTATTCAGAAAGCGCACTGCGCCGTCCGGAGATACTGGAGATGGCGGGGCGCGTCGACCTGGTCGTGGATCCCAGCGTGGTCACTGGCGAGCAGCCTTTTATAGACGTGCACCTGAAAGACGGCAGAGTATTGACCAGGCGCACGTTGATACCCCGCGGGGATCGGCGAAATCCGCTGAGTGAGGACGTGTTCCAGGCAAAATTCCGGGCGAATGCCCAGCTCGTGCTGAACGAGAAACAAATTGATAAACTGCAGAGCAGCATCCGCAATATCGTCGATGTAGCGAATGTTGCCGACCTCGTCGCGTGTCTGCGGCCTGTGAGTGTATAGATTAACGGAGAATTATTTTGTTGTTCAACCATATTGGTCCGCTGGTGGCGATCCTGTTCTTTGCGTCCAGCGGCGCTGCGATGGCACAGGCTTACCCGAGCAAGCTGATCCGCATATTGGCGGCTGCTCCGGGCGGCGGCGGCGATCTTTCGGCTCGGGTCATTGCCCAGGAGTTGCGCAGAATCCTGGGCCAGGCGGTAGTCGTGGAGAACCGGACGGGCATACTCTCCGTGTCCGCTGTCGCGTCGGCGCCCGCGGACGGCTACACGCTGCTGTCCGCCGCATCGTCGCTGTGGATCGGGCCATTGTTCAACGAGATGCCCTATGACCCGATCAAGGATTTCGCGCCGATATCGCTGGTGATCACGACTCCGACTGTACTCGTGGTGCATCCTTCACTGCCGGTGAGGACGGTGAAGGACCTGATCGCGTTGGCGAAGTCCAAGCCCGGCGTTCTGAATTACGGGTCAGGGGCGATCGGTTCTTCCAATCACCTGGCCGCGGAATTGTTCAATCAGATGGCCGGCGTGCGGATCGTCAACATACTGTACAAAGGCACGAGTGCTGCGCTGACAGACGTCATTGGCGGGCGCCTGGAGATCATGTTTGCGCCGGCCGAGGTTGCTGCGCAGCAGGTGAAGACGGGCAAGCTCAAGGCGCTTGCCGTCACCAGCCCACGGCCGTCCAAATTGGCTCCGGGACTGCCGACGATGGCGGCATCGGGCCTGCCTGGCTTCGAAGCTGAAGCGTTCTATGGTTTGTTGGCGCCCGCGGCTACGGATTCTGCAATCGTCAGTCGACTCAATCGCGAGGTGGTGCAGGCACTGAGCAGGCCGGACGTCAAAGAAAAGCTGACGAATGGCGGCTTTGAGATACTCGGAAATAAGCCGGAGGAATTCGCGGGCGTGATGAAAGAGGATGTCGCGCGCTGGAAGAAAGTCGCCGACCGGCTCAAACTGACCAAATAGAAAAGCGGGCTTTCCCGCGATGGCGAGTCAGCGAGCAAGTCCAGGGCATTCGGGGCGCTTGGTTATCCTGAGCTCTTCCCGTACAATTGCCGGGACACACGATCCTGCGAGCACGCCAACGCCGCTGCGGCTGAAGGTGCTATAGCCCAGCGCCTGAATTCGGCCAGACAAACTCACGGCAATCTTCGATGCGGAGATTGCGCCATGCGCGAAATCCGTACCGGATTTCTCACGAATCATCAACCACGAACCGCGGAGCCGGATGGTCCGGCGCCGATCGTCCAGCAATAAGGATCTACCATGCCATTCAGCAAGCTCATGCTTCACCCCAATCTGCTCAAGGCGGTGAAGGAACTTGGATTCACCCGTCCCACGCCCATCCAGGAAGCGACGATTCCGCCGGCGCTGGAAGGCCGCGACGTGCTCGCCTGCGCGATGACCGGCAGCGGCAAGACGGCGGCATTCATGCTGCCGATCATTCATCAGCTCATCGACCGGCCGCGCGGCGTTACGCGGGCCCTCGTGCTCACGCCGACGCGCGAACTCGCAGCGCAGATCAACGAGGATCTCAAGGAGCTTGCGGTGCACACGCCGATTTCCGGCGCTGCGGTCTTCGGGGGCGTCGGCATCGGGCCGCAGGAGCACGCGTTCCGCAGCGGCGTCGACGTGATCGTCGCGACCCCGGGCCGGCTGCTCGATCACTTCCGCCAGCCCTACGCCAAGCTCGCAGGCGTCGAGTACCTGGTGCTCGACGAAGCCGACCGCATGCTGGACATGGGCTTTCTGCCGGACATCCGCAAGGTGCTGAAGCACCTGCCCGCCAAGCGCCAGACGCTGTTCTTCAGCGCCACCATGCCGGGCCCGATCGGCGTGCTCGCCAAAGAGATGTTGCGCCAGCCGTTCACCGTCAACGTCGAACGCAAGGCGGCGCCGGCGGTGGGCATTACCCAGGCTGTGTACCCGGTCGCGCAGGAACTCAAGGGCGCACTGTTCCTCGCCCTGCTCAAGGGCGGTGATATGAAGGAAGCGCTGGTGTTCACCCGCACCAAGCATCGCGCCAACCGGCTCGCTGATTACCTGGTGAAGCATGGCATCAATGCCGCGCGCATCCACGGCAATCGTTCCCAGGCGCAGCGTACCGAAGCGCTCGCCGGCTTCAAGGACGGGAAGTATCGCGTGCTGGTGGCCACCGACATCGCAGCGCGCGGCATCGACATCTCGGAACTCGGCCATGTGATCAACTTCGACGTGCCATTGGCCTCTGAGGACTATATCCACCGCGTCGGCCGCACGGCGCGCGCGGAAGCTACCGGGGATGCCTTCACCTTCGTCTCTCCACAGGAAGAAGGCGAATTGCAGAACATCGAGCGTGCAGTGGGCAAGCGCCTGCCGCGGGTCACGGTGCCCGACTTCGACTATTCCGCGAAACCTGAAGGGCAGCTCGAAATTCCGCTGGCCCAGCGCATTGCCGCTATCCGCGCCCAGAAGGCCGACTCCCGCGAGCGTGCCAAAGTGAACGCAGCGCGTCGTGCCGGGTCCGGTGCGCCTGCAGGTGCAAATCGCAGCGGCAGCGGCCGCCCTGGCGAAAGCAGGCGCAGCGGCGGTCCATCGCGCGGTGGCAACTCGGGCTCGCGTGGCGGCGGTGGTGGTCGCGGCGGGCGCTAGTGTCCTGAGTCCTTAATTTGCTGAACAAAAGATGTCGAGAATTGACGCCATACTTTGTCGCAAATCCGCGCCGGGTGCCCAACCCGGCTGTGGTTTGCTTCGCGTCTGGCGCCAATTTCGCCACTTTTGTCCTGCGGACGGCCTCACTTAAGAATACTATCGTTCAACGAACTAAAGACTCAGGACACTCGCAGCGCTTGCGCTGCTGACGTTCTAAGACTCTGAGATCTTGGTAATGAGGATCCACATCGGCACCTTGCCCGCCTGGTAGCTCTCCAGTTCGGTCAAGGTCCCATCCTGCTGATCGATGCGGTAGCAGGTAAGCCGGCCGGTTTCGAAGCCGGCGCAGTAAAGGAAGTGGCCGGTGGGATCCAGCATGAAGGCGCGCGGGCGCGCATCGGCGCGAAACCAGCCGGTGCTCGTAAGTTCGCCGGTGCTTTGATCGACCGCATATGTGGCGATGGTGTTGTGCCCGCGATTGGGCGCATAGAGAAAGCGTCCATTCCTGTGGATTTGGATATCCGCACAGGTATTCTTCTTGCCTGCGTCCTGAGGAGGCAGGTTGCTGATCGAATTGCCCAGGGTGAGGGTGCCGGTGTCCCGGTTTAGCCGGTAGATCGTAACGCTCGACGATTGCTCGTTGCACACATAGAGCCAGGGCTGGGTCGGGTGGAAGACGGCATGGCGCGGACCCAGATGCTGCCCCGCGGGCGGTCCCGCTCTATCTGGATCGTTCGGCGCGAGCTTGCCTGTTTCCTGATCGAACCTGAACTGAAATATCGCATTCGCCGGCGTTTGGCGATCCGGCGCCAGGCGCGTCAGGCCGCCATTGCCGAGCGCAATGTGCGGCACGAAGGCGTAGCGGTTTTCCTGGTCGAGATGGATGGAATGTGCGCCGGGGTTTGTAGCGCGCCACTCGATGCCTGGTTCACTTATTGCGCCTGCTGCATCGAGCTTGTGGACCGCGCAGTGGCCTGCCTGAAAATAAGTGGAGAGCAGGAAGCGGCCGCGTGCATCGATCCTCATATAGCATGGTTCGCCGGGCATCTGAACGCGGTTGATCGGTTTGAGCTTGCCGGAGCCCGGCTCGATCGCGAAACTGCCGAGGCCGAATTCCTTTCTGGGTTTGCCGTCGCCTCCGGAATGAGTGCCGGTGCTGACACCGCGGAAGCCGACATAGATCTTGTCGCCGGCCGGGTTCAGCGTCATCGGACCCGGGCCGTCTAAGGCTTCGGATTCTCCGCGCGGGCTGAGCGCCCCGCTCCGTGGATCCATTTCGTACTGCTTGATGCAGGAATCGTTCTGCAGGGACATATATAGGCGGTACGACATTTAGATGCTCCTTCCAATTGATCAATGCTTTTTGCTTGGCCTAGTAAGTTTACCAGCACTGCTCCGGCGCGGATGGCGATGCGGTATAGGCAGGCTGCCAGTCAGAAGCACGAAACCTCGTGCGGTTCATCAGCGCGCCTTTGCTAATCCGATCGCACAGGCTTATCATCCAAAGCGTCTGCCTCGCGCACGAGCAGGGGAGTTCGCTATGACACCGTGTAAGCCATTTCTGCTATCGCAACTGCTGTTGGCGGGACTCGCGATACTCTTCGCACAATTCGTTTGCGCGCAGGATTATCCGACTCATCCAGTGCGTCTGGTTGTGAATTTTCCGGCGGGCGGGCCGGTGGACATCAATGCCAGGGCACTCACCGCGCAGTTGACGAGCGACCTGGGATGGAACTTCGTAATCGACATCCGCAGCGGGGCGAATGGGGGCATCGGAGCGGAACTCGTGGCGAAATCTCCGCCCGACGGCTATACGATGCTGTTCGCTCCCAGCGCCATCGCGGTCAACCAGGCGCTCAGCAGCAAAGTCACCTATGATCTCCTCAGAGATCTGATCCCCGTCAGTAACGTCGCCTGGGCGGAGGGCTACCTGATCACCGTTCATCCATCCGTACCGGCGCGGACGCTGAAGGAATATATCGCCCTCGCGAACAAGAAGGACACGCGGATAAACAACGGCACCGCGGGCATAGGCAATCCTTCGCATCTGGTCGGCGAGCTATTCAGCCAGCGCACCGGGATTCACGTATTGAATGTGCCGTACCAGGGGCTCGCGCCTGCAGTGACGGCGTTGGTCGGTGGCGAGGTCGACGTGGTCTTCGTGCCGCCGACTGCGGTGCTGCCGTATTTGAAATCCGGGCGGTTGCGTGCCCTCGCGTACACCGGCGCAACCCGATTGGCAGCTTTGCCGGACGTTCCTACCGTCATGGAGTCCGGCGTGCCGGACTTTGAAATGCGCGCCGGCTGGCACGGCTGGTTTGCGCCTGCGAAGACGCCGGACAGAATCGTGACCAGGCTTGCAGCTGAGATTGCCAAGGCCGTGCAGACGCCGCGGCTGCGCCAGACCTTCCTCGCTGGCGGCTACGAGCCCGTGCGCAGTTCGCCCGCAGAGTTCTACAAATTCATCGACTCCGAGATCAAGCGTTTCAGAGAAGTTGCGCGCATTGCAAAGATAAAGGTCGATTGACGCTCAACGAGGCAGTTGCGGAAGCGTAGAGCCTGGTCCTGCCAATTACCGGCATCGCGCTGGATGGGAATCCAAAACGAAAGTGCGAGCGCTGGCCTGCCAGCGCTCCGATCCGCCATCACTCTTCGTGGATGCCCGCATCCTTGATCACCTTGCCCATCCTGACCATCTCGGATTTCATCAGGGCGCCGAATTCCGCCGGCGAGTTGCCCACGCCCTCGACCCCTGATTTGAACAGGCGTTCCTTGATGGCTGGCTTGTTCAGGTGCGCGACGATCGCCTTGTTCAACTGGTCGATGATCGCTGGCGGGGTCTGGGCCGGGGCATATACGCCCGAGGGCGCTGACGCTTCGTAGCCGGGCACACCCGAAGCCGCGACCGTAGGAACACCGGGTGCGAATGCGGACGGCTTCGCGCTGGTCACCGCCAGCGCCCGCAATCTGCCGGAATTTACGTGCGGCATCGCGGTCGCGGCATTGGGAAACGACAACTGCACGGCGCCGGCAATCAGATCATTGAGTGCCGGCGCCGTGCCTTTGTACGGAACGCGCATGATATTGACGCCGGCCATCGCCTTGAATAATTCGGCAGCGAGATGAATCGCCGAGCCTGCGCCCGCAGAAGAATAGTTGAGTTCTCCCGGCCGCGCCTTCGCGATGGTGATCAGTTCCTTGACGCTGTTGATCTGCGTGGACGGGTGGACGACGAGAATGTTGGGGGCGCTTGTCGCCATCGTGATCGCTGCGAAATCTCTGATCGGATCATAGGGCACGTCGGCGCGCATCAGCGGCAACAGCCAGACCGTGCTGCCATAGACCAATATCGTATATCCATCCGGCTTCGACTTCGCCACGGTCTCAGGCGGGATGACCCCGCTGGGCCGGTTTTCTATGACCACCTGCTGGCCCAGCGCGCTGGTGATTCCCTCGCCAACGAGGCGTGCCACGAAATCGGCGCCGCCTCCCACTTCGGCGCTCACGATTCGAATCGGCCGGTTTGGATAGTTCTGACCCCATGCTGCTCCTGTGGCCAGAAGCGCGGTGGCGATCAACGACGTGCATACGACGAGGCGCGGCAGCATGATGAGTCTCCTTTGTTTGCGAAAATTACTTCCACAGCACGGCAGAGCGGTAAAAGCCCTGCCTGGTCATTGCTCCAGCTTGATGTTGCCGGCCTTGATGACTTTGGCCAGGATGGTCGTGTCCGATTTCATCAGCGCAGCGAACTTGTCAGGTGTGGAGACCAGGGGCGCCATGCCCAGCCCGTCGAGCGTTTGCCTGAAGTCGGGCAGCGCCAGCATTTTTGCGATGTCGGCCGACAGCTTGTCGATGACTTCTCTGGGAGTGGCGACCGGCACGAAGACTCCGAACCAGGTTTTCAAATCAAACGCCGGCAGCCCGGCCTCGCTGAAGGTGGGCAACTGGGGCAGCGCCGGAAAGCGGCTGCCACCGGTGATGGCGAGCGCCCTGAGTTTCCCGGTCTTGATATGGGGGGCGAGCGTGATCGGGGTGTTGAAGTGCAGCTGCACGTGGCCGCCGATGAGGTCGATGATGGCTGGACCCCCTCCCTTGTAGGGAACGTGCTGCATCCTGATCCCGGCGAGGAGTTCAAATGACGCAGTCGCAAGATGACTCGGGCTCCCGGCGCCCGATGACGCGTAATTGATCTGTCCGGGCCTGGCTTTGGCCAGCGCAATGAACTGCCGCAGGTTGTAGGCCGGTAGCGAAGGATGGATCACCAGAATGTTCTCGCTGATCGCAAGCGTGGCGACGGGCCCGAAGTCCTTGAGCGCGTCATAAGGAGTGGGAATGAGCAGCGGGGTGATGACATGGGCGCTTGAGGTCAGCATCAGCGTATAGCCATCAGGCGGGGATTTGATCAGGGCTTCGGAGCCGATGATGGTGTTGCCGCCGGGCCGGTTGTCGATGAGCACCTGCTGGCCCCAGATTTCGGTGAGCTTCTGGCTGACGAGGCGTGCGACTACGTCGTTGGAGCCGCCTGGAGGGAAGGGCACGATGACGCGCACCTGCCTGGCAGGATACGCTTGCTGGGCGGCGGCATGGCCCGTGGCAAAAACCGCAAGCATGCCTGCGGCCAGTAATCGCAACACTCGTTCGATCAAGGGACCCCCCTCAGCGTAGAGACCAAAGACGCCCGCGATAGAAAGCCGGTACATGGGTAAGAAAATCACCCAAGCACTTCATCGCATCCATGTTTAGTTTTCGAGGAGCCCGCGCACGCTCCCTCATCCGATCCGCGCCGCTGGCGCACTACGCAACGGGCGCTGCGATTATGCGGTTCCCTGGCGCGTCAAGTCAAACACGGGGCGCATTGCCCGGGGGCGCTTTCTGAGGATCAGGGCTGGAGATGATCCCGGTATGAGCTCCCCGGTCAGTGAAAATCAACCCAAACGACCAGCACGGCGAAGAGCACTCCGAAGATGACGATCAGTTTCCAAAGACTCGTGTCTTTGGCTTCCGATTCGGTTGCGCGCTCTTCATCTGCCGGATTGAGTTCCGTCAGGATGTGATATTTCTGGGTTTGCTGCTGCGGCATTTTTCAGTTGAGTTCCTGCCGAGTTTGCGCGTATCGCAGCTGTCTGCACTGAGCTCATGCCCATGTGCAGGCTTCGACTGCGGTCCATTTTATCGCAAATGTTGCGCTCGACGCGTGCGTGCCGTGGAGTGGCTGCCCGATTGCACGCACCCGTGTTGCGGCGCTGCTTGCCGCGCATGCGCGGCATTAAATGATTACTCGCCTTTGATTCCAGCCGAGCGGATCACCGTGCCCCAGCGCTGGTACTCGTCGCGCAGAAAGGCAACGGTCTGCTCCACCGTGCTCGTCGTGGGCTCACCGCCCATGGCGGCGAAGAAGTCGCGGGTTTCCGGCGTGCGCATGATCTTGCCTGCCTCCGCATTGAGGCGGTCGACGATGGCGCGCGGCGTGCCGGCGGGCGCCATAAGTATGTACCAATTGACGGCCAGCAGCTGCGGCAGGCCGGCTTCAGCGGAAGTCGGAACCTGCGCCATCGAAGCCACGCGCTTGGTGTCCAGCGTCAGCAGCGCCCGCATGCGGCCGTCCTTGACGTAGGGCAGCGCGCTGGAGGCGACGCCGATCACCATGTCCACCTCGCCGCCGATCATATAAGTGAGTGCGATGGTCGAGCCTTTGTAGGGCACGTGCAGAATCTTGGTCTTGGTCAGCGTCTGCATCAGCTCCGCCGCCAAATGATTGGTCGAGCCGACGCCGCCGGAGCCGTATGAGAGCTTGCCGGGATTTTTGCGCGCGAGCTGTATCAGTTCGCCGAAAGTTTTCGCCGGCACCGAGGGATGCACGGTGAGCACGTTGGGAAAGGTCGCGAGCAGCGCGATCGGCGCGAAGTCGCGCAGCGTGTCGTAGTTCAGCTTGGGGTTGAGGTTGGGATTGATGACCACCGGCGGCGCCGCCATCAGCAGGGTGTAGCCGTCGGGTGCTGCTTTGGCGACCAGGTCATGACCGATGTTGCCCCCGGCGCCGATGTGCGGGTCGGCGAGGACCTGTTGCCCGAGCGCGGGCGGCAGATACTGCGCGAGCCAGCGGCCCACCAGCGCATTGCCGCCGGAGAAAGGCAGCACGATGCGCACCGGTTTGTTCGGATATGCGGCGGGCGTCTGCGCGTGCGCGGGCAAAAGCCATGCGGACAATGCTGCCATCAGCACCAGTGCCATGGAAATCGTACGGCTGCGTCGGTATGTGACTGAACCCATGCTCTGCTCCTTGGGGAAGTCGGGCGCCCGCCGACCCGGGTTATTCGGCGCGTATGCCTGCGTCCTGGATCACTTTCTGCCATTTTGCCATGTCCGCTTTGATCATGGCTGCGAACTGCTCCGGTGTATCGCCCACCGGTTCCACGCCGGCGACGAACAGCTTTTCGCGCACCGCCGGCGTATTGAGATAATTGACGATGGCCTGCCGCACGCGCGCGATGATCGCAGGCGAAGTTTTCGCGGGCGCGAATACGCCGGTGACCGCTGCATTTTCGTAGCCTTTGACGTTCGCGCCCACCGTCGGCAATCCGGGAAACAATGCCGACGGCTGAGCGCTCGTCACCGCGAGCGCACGCAGCCGGCCCGATTTGACGTTGGCTCCCGCGGAGGTCACGGACAGGAACGACACCTGCACTTGTCCGCTGACCAGGTCGATGGTGCTCGCCGCTGCGCTCTTATAGCTGATGCGCACGAGGTTGACTCCGGCCAGCGACTTGAACAATTCGGCCGCGAGGTGATTCGAAGAGCCCACGCCCAGAGAAGCGTAATTGAGTTCTCCTGGCTTGGCCTTGGCGAGCGCAACGAACTCGCCGACCGTCTTTGCCGCTACTCCCGGATAGACGACCATTACGTACGGCGAAATCGCCGCCTGAGTGATCGGCTGGAAATCCTTCGCCGCATCATAAGGCACCTTCTCCATGAACTTTGCAATCCACAGATTGCCGCTGGAAACGAGCAGCGTGTAGCCGTCCGGCGCCGCCGTGGCGACGAGCTCGCCCTGCAGCACTCCGCTGGCACGGTTGTCGACCACCACCGCCTGCCCGAGGGTCGCAGCCAATCCGTCCGCGACCACGCGTGCGACAAAATCGGTGCCGCCACCGGCAGCGCCCGACACGATGCGCAGCGGCCTGCTTGGATAATTGGACGGCGCGGCCGCCCATGCGCTGCAAGCCGTGAGTACCAACAGGCCCATGAAAAATTTCGTGACGCTGCGTTTCTGCATATCCGCTCTGCTAAAACAAATTGGAATCGCTGCGATACTGCGACCTGTTAGGGGCTCTTAGTGTTGCGATATACTACCTCATCACAATGACAAAAGCTGGAGAGCGTCCGTTGTCGATTAAATGGAGGTTTATGTTTGAGCAGATGCTGAGTGCCCGCGTACTGCTGTTTGTTTTGGCAGCGACGAGTTGGCAAGTGGCATGCGCCCAGGCGTTTCCCAGCAAGCCCATCCGCGTCATCACAACTGAAATCGGCAGCGGCAACGATTTTGTCGGCCGGCTGATGGCGCCGCTGCTCACGCAGCACCTAGGGCAGCAGGTCATCGTCGACAATCGTGGCGGCGCGGTGATTTCCGGCAGACTCGCGGCCGAGGCACAGGCCGATGGCCATACGCTGATCCTGTATGGGAGCCCGCTGTGGCTGCTGCCCTTCATGCAGGACGATGTGCCCTATGATCCGCTCAGGGATTTCGCGCCGATTGCGTTGACGCACCGCTCTCCCAACCTGCTGGTGGTGCATCCGGCGGTGCCGGTGAATTCGGTGAAGGAGTTGATCGCCCTGGCAAAGGCAAAGCCCGGGGAACTCAACTACGGGTCTGGCACCAGCGGCTCTTCAACGCAGCTCGCAGCGGAACTGTTCAAGGCGATGGCCGGTGTCAATATCGTGCGCGTTCCCTACAAGGGCACCGGGCCGGCGCTCAGTGCGCTGCTCGGCGGGCAGGTGCAGGTGATGTTTCCCAATGCGCCGGCCGCGACTCCGCAAGTCAAGGCGGGCAGACTTAGAGCGCTGGCGGTCACCAGCGTCGAGCCGTCCCCGCTGGTGCCAGGAGTGCCTACGGTCGCGGCTTCCGGCCTTGCCGGTTACGAATCCGTGTCGCCCTTTGGCATGCTCGCGCCGGCGAAAACGCCGGCCAGCATCGTGCGGCGATTGAACCAGGAAATTACACTCGTCCTCAGTTCGAGCGAGATCAGAGACAAGCTGCTTGCTGCAGGAACTGAACCGGGCGGCGGTACTCCCGAGCAGTTTGCGGCCATCATCAAATCAGAAATGACGCGCTTGGGCAAATTGATTCGGGACGTCGGAATCCGCGAGAAATAGCCGCACTGATTGCAAGGCGCCAGCGCGTCGCCTGCTTATTTCCCCGCTTCGGCCTCGACCATCGCCCACACGCGGCGATAGGGGTAGAGTTCGGCGGCGCACGCGGCGATCGTCGCCTCGTCCAGCCACTGCGGTTTGCCCATGCTGGCGCTGATCCAGGCGCGCTCGGCGTTCTGCTCGAACAGGAATGCGCCGCCCACCGTCTCCAGCAGGTTGGCGCCGGTGATGACCGTGCCGTGTGCCTTCAGCAGCATCGCGCGGTGCGGACCCAGCACCCTGGCCATTTCGGCGCCGCGCTCGTTGTCGTGCACCAGCCGCGGATCGGGGTAGACGGGGATGCCGGTATGGAACAGCGTGCCCATCAGATGTATAGGCTTGAGCGTGTGTTCGCTGGTGGTGAACGAAGTGGAATGCATGCCGTGATAGTGCAGCACGCAGTTCACGTCGGGCCGCACCTTGTAGATCTCGAGGTGGATCGGATATTCGCCCGGCAGCGCGCCTTTGCCGTCGAGCTTTTTGCCGTCGATATTGACCGTCAACAAGTCGTCCACGATGCCGCGGGCGCCCATCGAATGGCGCGTGATCAGGAAGCGGTCGGAATCCGGCAGCCGCACGCTCAGGTGCCCGAAGCCTTCGATGAAGCCGCGGTTGTAGAGGAAACTCCAGCCTTTGAGGCTGTCGGTGATCAGTTCGTCTGCGGTGGCCATCGGAGCGGATTCCTTTAGAGATATCGCGCGAACATACCGGAATTCATTCCCGGGTGCAAACTACGCCGCAGCGGGACTGCAGGCCGCTGGCACTCATCGTGATCACGCATGGTGCTGGTCGTTCTGGTTTGGGTCGAAGTGACGGGCACGCGATTGCGTTCCTTCATCTGCCCTGCTACGCTCGCCGCGCATCAGGAGTGCGGTACTCTGCTCATAGACAGGGGGGCAACATGACAGCAAAGAAACTGCGGGTAGGCGTTGCGGGCGTGGGATTCGGTGCGCTGGTTCACGTGCCGGGGTTCTTGTCGGAGGGGTGGGAGGTGCCGGTCATCTGCAGCCGCAGTAGGGAGCGCGTGGCGACGGCTGCCCGCGATCTCGGCGTGCCTGAGTACGTCACCGACTACCGCGAGATGCTGGCCCGCAAGGATCTGGACGCCATCGCCGTCGCGACACCGGTCGACTCCCATCATGAGATCACGATGGCTGCATTACGCGCAGGCAAGCACGTGCTCTGCGAGAAGCCGTTTGCGGTGAATGTCGCCCAGGCCCGCGAGATGGAACGGGAAGCGGAGAAGCGCAACTTGGTGGGCATGGATGCGCACGAGTTCCGGTTCGCGCCCCAGCGCGCCTACATCGCCGAGCTCATCGGCCTGGGCTACCTCGGTCAACTGCGCTTCGCATCTGTCGACATCGACATGGCGGCCCGCGCACGGGGGCAGCAGCAGGCGCCGGCGCGGCTGGGCGGAGGACACGGCATGCTCGGCAGCCAGGGCTCGCATTTCATCGACTGCCTCATGACCTGGTTCGGTGGCGTGAAGAGCGTATCTGCGAACCTGCGCATGCTCACGCCGGGCGCGGCGTTCGAAGATATGTTCAGCATTACGCTCGACTTCGCACGCGGCGGCAGCGGCGTCGTGACGCTGACCAGCGTGGCCACGGTGGCGCAGGGCACGCGCATTGTGTTGCACGGCACCGATGGCACGCTGTCGGCATCACAGCCCGGTAACAATCCGCAGCCCGAGGGCGTTGTGTATGGCGGAAAGCGCGGCGAGACGGCGCTCAAGGAGCTGACGATGCCGGCGCACTACCGCCCGTTTGTCGACGGCCGCGATATCCGGCTCATGCCGTTTCGCCTGCTGGTGCGTCAGTTCGAGCGGGGCATCAGGGAAGGCTGCTCGCCCGCGCCGAACTTCACGGATGGGGTCCGCGTCCAAGAGGTTCTCGACGCAGCGCGCGAATCAGCGGCGCAGGGTGGCAAGACAATCGCGCTGATGTAGGTATCTGCGCGGCAAGACGATCGCGCGAGTGCAACGCTGATGAATGACTTACCGAAGAGGAACACGAATGGGTAATGCCGTAACAGGATTGAAGCGGGCACGCGCCAAAGTGCGCGCGGCTTATTTTGTGCTCTGCTTGAGCACTCTAAATTTTGCGGCAGCAACCGCATGGGCGCAGGTGCCGGGGATCATCGATACGCATGGACATATACAAAACGGCGGGCCGCGCGGCACAGATTTTCGTGGAGCCCTCGATGCCGCTGTTCATCGGATGGATCAGTCCGGGTTCAGTAAAAGCATAATCATCCCTCCCCCCATGGCTACAGGAACAGCAGGCGCTTTCGAAATGGAGTCATATCTTTTTGCCAAGCAGGCGTATGCGGGCCGCATCCTCCCTGGAGGCGGCGGTGGCAGCCTGAATGGCATCATTCAATCCACCGCGCCTGATGCGGTCACCGACGATGTCAGGAAGGCATTCCGGGCGAGTGCTGAAAAGATTGCCGCGGCGGGCGCCGTGGTCTTCGGGGAAATCGCACTGCATCACCTGTCGCTGCGGATCATGGGGCCGCGGCATCCTTATGAATGGACGCCGCCGGATCATCCGCTGCTGATGCTGCTCGCCGATATCGCCGCCGAAAAAGACATTCCGCTGGACCTGCATATGGATCTGGTCGCCGAGGACATGAGTCTCCCGGAGCGGCCGGTTTTCAATCCGACCAATCCGGCCGTGCTGAAGGCGAATATGGCCGCCTTCGAGCGCCTGCTGGCGCACAACCGCAAGGCGCGGATCGTCTGGGCGCATGCTGGCACCGATCCTCTGGGCACGCGCATACCGCAAATCCAACGCGAGTTGCTCACGCGCAACCCGAACCTGTACATGAGCCTGAGGCTGGGCGCCACCGCGCCGCCGCCCTTCGTCGCGCTCGACTCCGACAAGAAGCTGAAGCCGGTCTGGCTGGCGTTGCTGAGCGATTTTCCGGATCGATTTGTCATCGGAACGGATTTCTTCCATGCGCCAGGGGCGGGGGCGGTGCGCGGGCCTACCGAGGAAGCGCTGGAAAATTACCGGACGGCGCTGTCGCAGATGCCTCCGGAGCTGGCCGCAGCGATTGCGCACGGCAACGCAGAAAGAATCTATCGACTCGGAAACTGATGAACGCAGCGGTTACTCATTCTTTATCTGGATGCGGCCGCCGCCCCGATTCTCCGTCGGCGTTGTTTTCAGGAATCAGCATTGCGCCGCCGCTGATCTCGTCGTAGACTTTCCCCAAGCGCGGGCCAGACCCATCGACTCACCGATTCAGCAGGTGAGTTGCAGAGCGCAGTGACAGTCTGCAGCCAAAGGGGAATTCGTGGACAAAGCAATCTGGATGAGCTGGTACGACCTGCCGGAACAGGGGCGCGACGCCTATTTCTCGTGGCTGCATGAGACCTACATACCGAAGCTTCTAAAAAATCCCGGCGTCATGTGGGCGGCGCACTATGAGTCCAAGAAAGTGCCGCCTGCTCCGCGCCTGACGCACGTGAGCGATCCTGCGGTCGGGATTGGCAGCGATTACATGCTGCTGTTCGGTGGCGAAAGCTCTTACACCTTCACCAAGGGCGCGGATTTTTACATGCATCCGGCCGCGTGCAAGCCGGGACGCATGCATGAAAATCTCACCGACCTGGACCGCCAGATGCTGGCGCTGCGCAGCGGCGAGCGTGTGACCATCATGATCGAGGAAGCGCGCATCGACGGCCCCGAGGCCGCAAACCGCGAAGGCCCGATGGTTCCGGGAGCGAGCATACAGTTGGGCAACTTCTGCACGAACTCCGTTGCGGCGGAAGATGAACTGCTGTCCTGGTTCGGTGACTGGCGCCTGGAAGCATTGCAGAAGCTGCCCGGCATCGTGGGAGCGCGCAAGCTGGTGGGGACCGTAGGCTGGGCGCGCCACGGCTGCATGTACGAGTTCGTGTCCGAGCAGGCGCGTATCGAGAATTACCCAAAGATCCGCACTCTCTATCCCGATGCCGCGGTATGGACCGAGCGCTTTACGCGCAACCTCATACACGCCAAAGGTTCGCCGATGGTGGCCAATCGGATCTGGCCGCCCGTGAAATAGATCAGAAGCGGATGCACCCACTTTATAGGGGGACTGCTATGCGAAAAATTGTCACGGTCGCGTGTGTGCTCGCGACGATGGGGCTCGCCGAATGCGTGTTGGCGGCCGACGACTATCCGGTGAAGCCGGTGCGCATCATCACCTCGGCGCCCGGAGGCGGCAGCGATTTTGCGGCGCGCCTGATCGCGGCGAATCTGCCGCAGGGTCTGGGGCAGCAGGTGATCGTGGAAAATCGCGGCGGCGGCATCATCGCGCCGGAAGTGTCTGTCAAAGCGCCGCCGGACGGCTACAGCCTGCTCTATTACGGCAGCACGCTGTGGCTGCTGCCGCTGATGCGCGACAAGGTGCCGTGGGATGCGCTGCGGGATTTCATCCCGGTCATTCTGACCGTCACCACTCCCACCATATTGACGGTGCATCCGTCGCTGCCGGTGAAGACGGTCAAAGACTTGATCGCGCTGGCGAAGGCGCGGCCGGGAGAGATGAATTATTCTTCGGGGGCGTCGGGGTCCGCCAACCATCTTTCGGCCGAACTCTTCAAGTCCATGGCCAAGGTCAACATCGTGCGCATCGTCTACAACGGTCAGGGGCCGGGGGTGCTCGCGCTCATGTCGGGCGAGGTGCAGACCTCGTTCGCGGTCGCCGCCTCCGTGCAGCCGCACGTGAAATCCGGACGGCTGAAAGCGCTGGCGGTCAGCAGCGCCACGCCGTCGGCGCTGTTTCCCGGATTGCCGACCATCGCAGCTACCTTGCCCGGCTACGAAGCGGTGTCTCCGTCCGGTATCTTCGCGCCGGCGAAGACGCCGGATGCGGTGGTCAACCGGCTCAATCAGGAAGTCAGCAAGGTGCTTGCGCGCAGCGACGTCAAGGATAAGTTCTTCAGTTCGGGCGTGGAAGTCGTCGGCGGATCGCCCCAGGAATTCGCCGCCAGGATCCGTACCGAGATCACTCAGATGGGCAAGGTCATCAAGGACGTCGGCATCCGCGACGAATAGCAGCGATCTGTAGAACAGTTAAAGGTCCGCAGCCGGCGTAGGGCGGGTCACATCCGCCGTCGCGGTCGTATCGAGTGCGGGTGCTCGAATACATTGGATTATTTATCCTCCGAAGAGGAAGTGCGATGAAGGCTGAACGCTATTTGCGAACGCTGATGGGTTGCATCCATTGATAGGAAGCGCAGCATAGCTATTGGTGTGAAAGCCAAGGGCGCGGTGGTGTTCCCGCTGCTCGCTGAAGCAACTACCCAAATTGCCAACATCGATGTGCTGGTCGATTTTGACTATTCGTCTCCGGCCTTAATATTGTTTTCCCGGGCCACCTTTCCCCATCGCGCAATTTCACTCTCGATGAACTTGCCCAGTGCCTCGGGGGTACTGCTCTCCAACTCGTAACCTTCGTGGATGGCCCGCGCCGAAGCATCCGGTGAGCGGGTATAGGCGGCAATCGCTGCGGCGAGCTTGTTCACGATGGGTGCCGGTGTGCCGCCGGTGGCAAGTATGGCCCCCCAGCCGCTGTAGTCGTAGCCCGCCACACCAAGTTCGGCGACGCTTGGAAGATTGGGCAAGGCTCTGGAGCGGCTGGCGGTCAGGTGAGCGATGGGCCGGACCTTTCCAGACTTGATGTAGGGTAGCGCAGCGAAGGTCGTCATCGGGCTAACTTGCGTACGTCCGGCGAAGAGGTCGAGAAAGCCCTGCGCGTTGCCTTTGTAGTGGATGAAGGTTACCTTGGTTCCGGTGGCGGCAGCGAGGTAGGCTCCGGCCATGTGAAAGATGCTGCCGACGCCGCTGGTGCCCCAGTTGAGCTTTTCGGGATTTGCCTTGGCGTAGGCCAGGTATTCGGCGAAGTTATTTACGGGCAAGGAAGGCGTCACCACCAGAATCACGGGGCGCCTGCTGAGCAGCGAAATCGGGGCGAACTCCTTGTACGAGTAGGGCATGTTTTCGCGTAGCTGAAAATTGGTAGCGAAGCTGGTGGTTACGATGAGCAGGGTGTGGCCGTCGGGCTTGGCTTTGGCGACGTAATTGTTTCCCGTTATGCCGCCTGCGCCGGGCTTGTAGTCGAGGATAAAAGACTTGCCGAAGGTCGCGGTAAGGTATTGCAGCATCGGCCGCGCGTCGCTGTCCGTGGTGCTTCCGGCCACGAATGGGTTGATCAGCGTGACCACTCTCGAGGGGTAGGTATCGGCGGGGCTTTGGGCCAGGGCTGGCTTGCCGCCGGCGGTGAGAAGGGTGGCGACGAGCAGGCTGGAAAGAATTGCAGACTGTTTCCGCTTCGATTTCGACATGGCTGTTTTCCTTGGGTGGTGGCGGTAGATACGGCGGGGAAATTTATGGGAGCGACCGCATTCAGGGTGTTGCGCTGAGCAAAATAGCAGAACTCATCTCGAGATCAATTGGCGTAGTTGTAATCTTGCAGCCGCCTGCGCTATCGCGGATGAACGCGCGAGGCCAGCGGTCTGGGCACGTAATCGGCCACGAAACCGCGGGGCGGCAGTGCCGCCGGGGTCAGCGCTCTACAGCGATCGGCGATCTGATGCGGCGTGGGTTTGTCGCCGTTCTCGATCCAGCGTAGCAGTGCTTCGAACAGCGGAGGGTAAATCTCGTCGCCCAGATAGCTGTGCTGATCCGAATCGACGAACGTTTGCACCAGATTGTGCTCATTGCCTGCGGCGTTCATCCGGGATCGCAGGACGTCGTGAACCTCGACGAAACAGGTTGGGTCCTGAATGCCGTGCACGGTCAACACAGGCATCGGAAACCGTCCGCTGTATTCAATTTCGGCGGCGAAGCGCGCCCTGGCGGCAGAGTCAGCGCGGTAACGCAAAGCGGTCGCGTTCAGCGCGGCGTCATCGTCCGCTCCGCTGTAGCGCACGGTGTCGTTGTCCAGTGGGCTACCGCCGTGCTTCTCGACCACGTCCTGTAGCGCCCATGTGCCCCATCTCAATTGATCGATCACCCCTGCTTCCGGGATCTTCAGCAGATCGACGAGAGTTCGAAGCCTGCGCGCCTGCTCCGGACTGCGTTGTGCTGCTGGTCTTAGCAGGCCTAAGGCTTCGTCTGCCCGGGCGGCAAGATCTTCCTCGGTGAGCGTGCTGCCTTTGGGCAAACCAATGGATAGTGGATAAGCGCTTTCATCGGGCTTAGGGTGATTGTTGCAGAGGTACTGATAAATCACCCGCAAGTCGAGCCTGAACTCATAGGCCAACAGCCCGCCCACGGCGCCGCTGGTCAGCAACATGCCATCCCACGATTTCGGGTAAAGCTCAGCGGCCTTGGTTGCGACTAACGCTCCCCAGGATTGACCATGTATTACGGTGCGCGTGGGCGTGGCGACGTGCTCGACAAAAATTCTGCGCAGACGCTCGGTGTCCTGCGCTGCCGAAGTCACCGCAAAACCACCTTGGCGAAACACGGACCCCGCCCAAGCGTGGCCCAAGCGCACGGTCGCCGACCAGCGCTTGATGTCCTCCTCCGCTCGCGAGGTTTTGGGCTCGCCCAGCGGCGGTCCTCCATGGGCGTGCACTACGAGGACGCCGCTCCAGTGGCGGGGTATGACGATCAGGTAATGCGCACCCATGGAATCCCGACCGCGCAGGCAGCGAGCGTCTGCGGGCACGCCGCTCGGGCAGGCTGCCTCCACCGGCGGTTTTTCGGGCGGACCAGTTTGCGCCGATGCGTGCGCAACGAGCAAATCGTCAGACATGGCAGGAGTCCTTGACCAACTATTGATCATTCGTAATTCATGACAACCAATCTTTGACAGCATAGCACTGTAGTAGTAGCATTCGCAACTACTATGCAGCCGCGCGCTACCGCCCCCCGCTCCCCCGCCCAACCGCTTGCCGCGACCCTGCGCGAACTGGGCTTTTCCGAATACGAGGCCAAGTGCTACGCTGCGCTCGCCACCCGCCAGCCCGCCACCGCCTACGAAATCGCCAAGGTAACCGGTCTGCCTCGTCCCAATGTCTATGGCGCACTGCGCAACCTCGAAGCCAAGGGCGCGGTCCAGCCGGTCACCGAACACCCCGTGCGCTACGTGCCGGTCGATCCCGAACAGTTTTTTCGGCGACTGCAGCGCAACACGGCCGTGCTCTGCGAGGATGTCGTGCGGGCGGTCAGACGCGACACCAAGGCCGAAGAAAGCGCCTACGTCTGGCTTTACCGCGGCGCCAATGAAGTAGGCGACAAGTTCACTGAACTGATCGAAGGTGCACGCGAGCATATCTGGATCAAGGCGCCTGCCGCGCTGATCGAACCGTACCGGGATGCTCTCGTGAAAGCGGCCCGCCGGCGCGTCACCATCCGGCTTATCGTATTCGGCGACGATCTTGCGGCGCTACGCGACCACCCGCGCATCCAGGTGTTCCCGCACGAAGGCGACGGCCAGGCGCACGGCACCGCCGCCGACCTCATGCTCACCGCCACCTTCGACAGCGACGGCATGATGATCGTCACGCATACCGGCAAGGTAGTGGGCTCTTACGCCCGCGATCAGTCGATCATCTACGTGATCCAGACCCTGCTGCTGCACGAAATCTATTTTGCCGAGATGTATGCGGCGCTCGGTCCGCAACTGGAAGCGCACTTCGGCAAACGTCTCGACAAGCTGCGCCGCAAATACCGGCCGGCCGGGCGGGAGCGCCCGGTCCTTGACGGCGATTGAATTGTTTTTACCGATATTCCACTGGAGCCCGCCGCATGAACGCCACCACCACCGCCCCGCCCAATATCGTCCTGATCCTCGCTGACAATCTCGGCTGGGGTGAACTCGGCTGCTACGGCGGCGGCGCGCTGCGCGGCGCGCCCACGCCGCGCATCGATGCGCTGGCACAAGAGGGGCTCAAGTTTCTCAACTTCAACGTCGAGTCGGATTGCGTGCCCACGCGCTCCGCACTGATGACGGGACGCCAGCCCATCCGCACCGGCGCGCTGCAGTCGGTGCCGGCCGGACTGCCGCAGGGCATCGTTCCCTGGGAAATCACGCTCGGGCAACTGATCGCAGGCAGGGGCTACGCCACCGCCTGCTTCGGCAAGTGGCATCTGGGCGACAAGGAAGGCCGCTATCCAAAGGACCGTGGCTTCGACGAGTGGTACGGCATCCCGCGCACCACCAACGAGAGCATGTTCACGGCTTCGCCGGGTTTCGATCCGCAGGTCGTGCCGCTGCCCTATGTCATGGAAGGCGTGAAGGGGCAGCCGGCCAAGAACGTGCACGTCTACGACCTGGAAGCGCGCCGCAGCATCGATTCCGAACTGACCGCAAAGACCATCGACTTCATGACGCGGCAGGCGAAAGCGAAGAAGCCGTTCTTCACCTACGTGCCGCTCACCCACCTGCACTACCCGACGCTCCCGCACCGCGACTTCGCGGGCAAGACCGGCGCGGGCGACTTCGCGGATTCCATGCACGAGATGGACCACCGCGTCGGCCAGATCCTCGACGCTGTGGATGCACTGGGCCTGCGCGAGAACACGTTATTCCTTTTCGGCAGCGACAACGGTCCCGAATTCCGACAGCCCTGGCGCGGCACCGCGGGCCCGTGGACCGGCACCTATCACACCGCGATGGAAGGCGCGCTGCGCGTGCCCTTCATGCTGCGCTGGCCCGGCAAGGTCAAACCCGGCGGCGTCACCAATGAAATCGTGCACATCACCGATCTCTACGCCACGCTCGCGCGCGTGGTCGGCGCCGAGTTGCCCAAGGACCGCGCGATCGACGGCGTCGACCAGCTCGATTTCTTTACGGGCCAGCAACTGAAATCGAACCGCGAGGGCTTCGTCTATTACATCAAGCAGGAATTGCGCGCAGCCAAGTGGCGCGACTGGAAGATGCACATCGTGCTGGAACGCGAGCCGAACGCGGGCGCCAACCACCTGGAGACGCCCTACATCTTCAACCTGACGCGCGACCCCAAGGAGGAATGCGACGTCGGCAATGAATTCAGCTGGGTGCGTACACCGCTGCGGCACATGATCCATGCGTTCCAGGATAGCCTGAAGGCGCATCCGCCGATCCCGCCTGGGGCGCCGGATGATTACGTGCCCGCGAAAAAGTAGATACAGTTAAACCACAAAGGCGCAGAGAAATACCAAAAAAGATTGCAATTTCAGGTCAGCATATGACCGGTACGGGGCGATAGCGAACACGCGATTCTCTGGCGCTTAGAGCTTTTCTCCTCTACGCAGACAGAGTTATGTAACGGGCCACGTAATCAGAAATATCGGGTCGATCCGGCAGCGCTGGCGGATCGCTGGCATTACTGCCGGTCACTCGATGCGTTGAAGCAGACTCGGTTGCGTCTGAGGGCGGGCAATGTTGTGCGTCGCCCCCAGGTGCTAATTAGCGCGTATGCCGGCGTCCTTGATCACCTTGCCCCAGCGTACCATGTTCGCTTTGATGGAGGCGCTGAGTTCTGCAGACGAGCTGCCGACCACGTCGGCGCCCGCGACGAAAAACTTCTGCTTGATCTCGGGCTGGTTCAGCACCTTGACGATGTCTGCGTTCAATCGGGCGATGAGCTTGGCGTCGGTCCTGGCCGGCGCAAATGCAGCGATCTCAGTGCCCGACTCGTAACCGGGCAGCGTTTCCGCTACCGTAGGCAGGCTCGGCGCAAGCTCGGTGCGTTTCGCGGAGGTCACGGCCAGCGCCTTCAGGCGGCCCGTCTTGACCAGTGATGACACCGAACTCGCGAATGCGAACATCAGATGCACGCGGCCGCTGACCAGATCGTTATAGGCCGGCGTGGCGCCCTTGTAGGGGATGTGCACGATCTTGGTGCCGGTCATGGCCAGAAATAATTCTGCGGCCAGGTGGTTCGATGCGCCGGTCGCGCCTTCCGCATAATTCAGTTCGCCCGGCTTGGACTTGGCCAGAGCGATCAGGTCCTTGACCGAACTAACGGGCAGCGCAGGATAGACGACGAGTATATTCGGCGCCGTCGTCAGCAGCGTGATATGCGCGAAATCCTTCATCGGGTCGTAGCGCACCTCGCTGCCGAGGAACGGCAGCAGCCAGATGCTGCTGCTATAGATCATCAGCGTATAGCCATCCGGATTCGCCCTGGCCAGCGTTTCACCTGCAATCAGGCCGCCCCCGCCACCGCGATTCTCCACCACGACCGACTGCTTCCAGAGATCCGCAAGGCCCTGTGAGACGACGCGCGCCGTGAAGTCTACGCCGCCTGCCGGATCTGCGGTCAACACCCGCACCGGCTTGATCGGATAATTCTGGCTGTACGCTGCGCCTGCAGCGAGTGCGATCGTGCAAACCGCAAGCAATCCCGGTAGACCCTTCTGCGCCATCTTGAATTTCCTTTCTGCTGCCTGTCAAAAAACGAACGCGCTGCGTGCCGTCTGCCTCTAACATATGCGCCCGTCGCATTGCCGGCATCATGTGTCATGCGAAAATATACGCGAATTTCCCGCTGCCTGCGCAGCGAGACCGGCATATTGCCTGCAGTCGGCGCTTGCGGCAAGCTGGCGGCCGGCACCCGTCCGGTTTACCATGCGCTTCCTGGACCGAGATTTTGAAGGCAGAAAGAACAATGGAAGCACACGCTACACCTAAGCACAGCGAAAACCGGGTGGAGGATCTGCGCCTGATCACCGGCGCCGGCTGCTACGCATCCGACTGGAATGCGCCGGGGCAGTTGTATGGCTTTTTTGTGCGCGCCGATCGCGCGCACGCGGCAATTTTGTCGGTGAATACGGCCGCCGCGCTCGCGCATCCCGGGGTAAAGCAAGTTCTTACCGGCGCCGATGCGGTGAGCGCGGGCTATACGAAGGCGCCGCACAACATGCAGATGCCCGGCCGCAACGGCACGAAGACGCTGGCGCCGTTGCGGCCGGCGCTGGCTCACGGCAAGGTGCACTTCGTCGGCGAAGCGCTCGCGTTGGTGGTGGCGGAGAGCGCTGCCATCGCGCGCGACGCTGCCGACCTCGTGGAAATTGAGTATCGCGATTTGCCGTGCGCGACCCGGGCGGAGCAGGCGCTGGCTGCGGGCGCGCCGCAGATACACGCTGAAGTGCCTGGCAATCTGGCGCTCGAATTCGAAGCCGGCGACGAACCGGCAGTCGCCGCTGCGTTTGCCAAAGCCGCGCACGTGATCCGGCTCAAAGTGGAGACCACCAAGGTATCCCCCAGCCCGATGGAGCCGCGCGCCTGCCTGGTTGCCTATGATGCAGCGAGCGACGAGTACACCTTCAACTTGTGCATGCAGGGCGTGACCACGCTGCGCAAGCAGCTCTCGTCCTATACCCAAGTGCCGGAAGAGAAGCTCAAGTTCGAAGTGCGCGACGTGGGCGGCGGCTTCGGCCAGCGCACCGTCGTGTATCCCGAGTATTGCGCGCTGATGCTGGCGGCAAAGGCATTGGGCAGACCCGTCAAATGGACTTCGACGCGGTTGGAGGGCTTTTTGTCCGACAACCACGGGCGCGGCAACGTCATAGCCGGCGCGCTTGCGCTCGACCGCGACGGAAAATTCCTGGCGATGCGCATGGACTGGATCGTCGACGTCGGCGCCTATCTGTCTCCCGGGCCGCAGGGTCATATACGCAACACGCGCATGGCGATGACCGGCGTCTATCGCATACCCGCGCTTTACGCGAGCTATCGCGTCGCAGTGACCAACAGCGCGCCCATCGGCTCGTACCGCGGCGCGGGCCGACCGGACATCGCGTATGCGGTTGAGCGCATCGTCAATCATGCGGCGGCCGAACTCGGCATCGATGCCGTGGAACTCAAGCGGCGCAACTTCATTCCGCCGGAGGCCTTTCCTTACTCGACCTCGACCGGCACCAGCTACGAGATTGCGGATTTCCCGGGCCTGCTGCTGCAGGCGCTGGCGCAGGCCGACTGGGACGGCTTTCCAAAGCGCCGCGCGCAGTCGGAGGCGGCGGGCAAGCTGCGCGGCCGCGGCATCTCGACCGTCATCGAGAACACCGGCATCGGCCCGCAGGAAGAGGTGGAACTCAGGCTGGCCGCGAGCGGAGTGGTAGAGGTGCATACCGTCACCAAATCCCAGGGGCAGGGGCACGAGACGACGCTGGCGATGATCGTCGCCAAGACGCTCGGCATTCCCCGCGCGCAGGTCAAGGTAGTGCAGTGCGAGGCGGGCACCAAGCTGCGCGGCAGCCACACCGGAGGCTCGCGCAGCATGGTGGGCGCGGGCGGCCTCAGTCACGTTGCAGCAGAGAAGCTGATCGAGCAGGGCAAGACGCTGGCCGCCCTCGAGTTCAAGGTCGAGCCCTCGCAGGTCACGTACTCACAGGGCGAATTCCGCTCGAGCGAGAGCCAGCGGGTGATCACGCTCGGCGAGCTGGCCAAAGCAGGCACGATCAGCGCCATCGCCGAAGGCCAGTTCAACTCGACTTATCCGAACAGCTGCCACATCGTCGAGATCGAAATCGATCCCGACACCGGCGCGCCTAAAGTCGTTTCCTATAACGCGGTGGACGACTGCGGCGTCATCATCAACCACACCATCGTCGAGGGTCAGTTGCACGGCGGCGTGGTGCAGGGCGCGGGCCAGGTGTTCGGCGAGCACATCGTCTACGACGAGCAGTCGGGACAGATGCTCTCCGCGAGCTTCATGGATTATCCGATGCCGCGCGCCGGCGTAATACCGAGCCTGCGATTCGTGCCACGTCCGACCCCGAGCAAGGTGAGCCCGATCGGCGTCAAGGGCATGGGCGAGACCGGCTGTACGGCTTCGCTGCCGGCGCTGGTCGACGGCGTGCTCGATGCGCTGCGGCCGCTGGGCGTGAAGCACCTCGACATGCCGCTCACGCCTTCGAAGATCTGGCACGCGCTGCAGGCGGCGAAGCAAAGCTAGCTGAGGTGTGGCTCGGTGCGTGCGCCTGAAGGCGCCGTCAAAATCATTTCCAGAGACGCGCCGAGGCGAGCTTCGCCCCTGCGACCAGCGACTGCAGCTTCGCCCACGCGATCGTCGGATGCACGCGCGGCCTGGATCTCACGCGGGTGGAAAATCCGCAGTCCGTGCCCGCGATCACGTTCTCTTTGCCGACGATGCCGGCGTAGCGCTCGATGCGCTCGGCCACCAGCTCCGGATGCTCGACGAAATTGGTCAGCGTGTCGACGGTGCCGGGGATGATCATCTTGCCGTCCGGCAGCGGATGGTCCCGAAAAATCTTCCACTCGTGCGCGTGCCGCGGGTTCGCGCCCTCGAAGGAGTAGGCACCCACGTTCGCGCGGTAGACCACGTCGATGATCTCGGCAATCGGCACGTCGCGCACGTGCGGCCGCTCGGCATTGCCCCAGCACATGTGCAGGCGCACGCGGTCCGCGGGTATGCCTTCCAGCGCGTGGTTGATGGCAGCGATATGCTGCTCGACCAGCTTGCGGTAATCGCCGTAGGTCTTGTCGGCAAACTCGTGGCGGCCCCAGCAGATTGCGAGGTCCGGGCTGTCGAGCTGCAGCAGAAAACCCGCGGCTACGATCTTGCGGTACTCGTGCTTCATGGCATCGGCCACGGCGAAGATGAACTTTTCTTCGTTGGGGTAGTAATCGTTCGGGAAATTGAAGCACACCTGTCCGGGCGACACCGCCGGCATGAACACCCCCACCGGGGAGACGCCCTGCAGCGCAGTTTTGAGCGTAGCGATGTCGCGATCTATGTATGCATCGCCGCGCCAGGCGACCGGTCCGTTGCATGCAGGGTGGATCTGCGGTTCGCCTTGCGCATAGTACTCGGGGAACATGTCCGCTTCGACCGACGGCGGCTGGGCGCGCTCGGCGCCGTCGAAGCCGGTGACGCGCTCGGTGATGTACGTCGAAAAGCCGCTCTTGCTCATCTCGCCGTCGCTGATGACGTCGAGGCCGGTGGCGAGCTGCTGGCGCACGATGCCTGAGACTGCCTCCCGTACTTGCTTGTCGAAGTCGGGGTTGACGGCGAATCTGCGCTGATCGCCGCCTTCGACGTTGTGTTCAACGATGGCCGCAGGGCGCGGCAGGCTGCCGGTGTGGGTGGTCAGTATACGTTCGGTGCTGTGCTTCATCGTGTCCTCTGCTCTGGGGTGGTGCCTTTAGTGGCGGCATCCTCGTTCATCATGGCGGCAATGCATTGAAACGTGGCATTGCTTAGCATTCTACCAAATGAAGGTCTGCTACGCGGAGTACACTTCGTCGAGTCGGGCTGACGTAGCGCATTCGTCAATTCATGAGGGATGGATTTTCTGGAAAGCGCAAGGCAAAGTCGGGCTTGCGGCGCGCCGGACGCGCGCGGACTCTCAACTCACTGTGGTTTGAAGAGTGGAGCGAAGTCCTTATCCATGGTCAACAGGTGGTGGGAAACGACGTTGACTGTGAAATCCATGAGGTCGCCCAACGTCGACAGGCCGAGTTGAGCGCTGGCATGGAGGGCGTCTCCTTTGATAAGTATCTCGCTGTGGGCGGCCTTATGCGCCTTGAGGCGTGCATAGTGGTGCTGTTCGAGGAGCGCCTCTTCGTGGGCGAAGTGCAGCTTGATGTGCACGAGCAGGTCATTGAAAGCGGCGTGGAACGCATCCCGATTTGCTGGCGTCCCAAAGGATGCGTCCATCACTGCGTTGGCGAGCGCGTAGAGTTCTTTGTGCTCGCCATCGATGACGGCATTTCCGCACTCATTGGGGCTGTCCCAGATGAGATGCAGATTGTTTTGGTTCGCTTCTATCTCCCATTGGCCGGTGACGCCGCTGGCGCGGTGATCGATGTCAGCTTTGTTGACGAGGTGTTTCAAAGACTGCTCGGCGCTGGCCTGGTGCAGCGATTCGTCGAAGCGGTGACGGGGATTGAGGCGTCGTTCGACGAACCCAGAGTCGGGTACTGCATTCGCGGCTGGATGAGCGGCTTGATCGGGGTGCGGGACGATTGGGTCAGTGCTCTTGGGGGCCGTGCTTTGCGCGGGGGTGTCGCTGCCGCGATAGCGGCATCCTACACAGGCGGTGACGGTGCGACGCAGTCCCGACCAATGCGTTTTCACCTGTGCCGTGTATTCGGCATAGGTGAGCCGGCAATGGTGACATTCCAGGACCAGCTTTGCCATTTCGAATCCTTCGCTGCCGGCGCTTAGTGGCGATTTGCTGTGAGCAATGTTACGCCACTAACGTATGAAGAATGTCAGGGTTTTGAGCTATCGCTGCTAAATAGTGCAAAATTCCCGGCTTGCCCAATCGAGCAGGGGGCAGCGATTGCAGCCTGATTGCGAGCGTGGCTGATCCCGGTGGGTGTGCCGTAAACGCAAGGGCTTCCTGGTCCGGCAACGCAGCGACAGGCGCTTTTTACTTTGGCAACTCGAGCATCACTGCACGCGGCACCAGCGAGTTTTGGCACAGCCTCTGCAGCGATGCGTCCGTGCTGGCGAGGCAATCCTTATGCAGCGCAAGAAACGCGCGGCCGCCTGCGGTCTCGTGCCAGAACCAGCGCTGGATCCCGCTGGCGTCCGGTGCGCCGGGGCGCGCTGCGGCCGCTTCGTAGTAATAGGTGCGTATGTCTTCACACATAAGCTTAAGCGTTTCGCCTGCGCTGAGATTGTCGATGCTGTCGACCTTGTGCTCGCGCAGAAAGCGCGTGATCTGATCTGCGGCTGCGGCGACGGTCAGCTTGCTCAGGCCAACCATGCTGCGGCCGCGGCGCTCGATTGCGCGCTCGTGCCAGGGCCGCAGCTCTTCGACTTCGCGCACGAACGCAGTGCCAATGTCCTCGTTCTTCGCGGCTGCGAAGCTTGCCGGACAGGCGGCGCCCTGCATATCATCCGGCGTCGCCGGCGCATCCTCAGGATAATCTGCAAGCACCGGACCCGACGGTGCATCGAGCAGCTTCAGTGCGGCAAGCAGCACGCGCTCCTGAAACGCGGCATCGTTCGGCACGCCGAACGGGCGCCCCAGCATGAACGGTACCCAGAGTGCGCGCGGCGGGTTGATCGCCGCCGTGTGCTCGCGGATTAACGATATCTGCGTGGTCGCCACACCGGAGGCCTCGATGTAATGCGCTAGTGCGCCGACGGCGCACGTGCAGTTTGGTCATATCGGGGTCAGCAGCACCGCATCGACGTGGTCGCCTTTGAGCAGCGCTGCCATTTCGCGCGCCTTCGCCTCGAGCTGGCGGATCTGCGTTGCGCCCATGAACGAATAGTGCAGGTCAGCCACCGATCCGATGACTTTGCGCTGCGCTAGCTCGTTAAGGCGGTCGATCGGAAACGCGACGTTGTAATCTTCCTGAAATCCGGTGCGGTCAAAATTGACCGATTGGTGGCTCATCACGAGCTCTGAGGCCTTGGTGTCGCCCGGAATAATCCGATAGTCAGTGGCGCTGGGGCCGAACGGGCGATCGGTCTTTCGGTGCACGCCGGCGGTGGTGACGATCGCGACGCGGCATTGCGCAAGCGGCGGCGGCTGGACCCATGGCCGGCCGTCGAAGCCGCCGAGCTCCTTTATCTTATCGAGCTTGTTCTTGCGGTCCCACTCCGGCAAATCAGCCAATCGAACCATTTTCGATCGTCCTTATTATCTTGTACTGCTGATGGGTAAACAGCGCTCTCAGCGGATCTCGCGATGCACGAACTCGATGATCTTTTCGATCGCCGCCTTGGCCTGGGGTGAGTCCGGATGTAGGGGGATGAAAGTCTGGCCCATGCCCTCGAACCAGTGCAGCTCCACAAGGCCGCCGGCCTTGCGATAGGCTTCGACGAAGCGTTCGAGATGGGGGCGCGGATGCGCGCTGTCGTTGGTTCCCTGTAGGTAGAGTACCGGCGGCATCTGCACGGATTCGCCGCGTTCGAGCGCGCGCGTGGGATTGCCCTCGGCCATCGCCGCTTCGTCACCCCAATAGCTGATGTGGTCCGGTCCTACCGATTCGAAAAGCCTTGAATTTCCCTCCGCCTTGAGCTTTTGCGCATGTTGATAGCGGCCCAGCGGATCGATCACCGGCCAGCACAGCACTGCGCAGCGCACCGTGGCATCGACCGCTGCGGGTTCGGGTAATGCGATGGCTGCGTAGCGCGGATCGGCGGGGCGCATCGCGGCCAGCATGGCCTGGTGGCCGCCGCTCGAAAATCCGATGATGCCGACCAGGTCGGGGCGGCTGTTGAACTTTGCCGCATTTGCCTTGAACCAGCGGATCGCGTAATTGATATCGACGAGGGAAGCGGGATATCCCGCATCGGGCGGCATGCGGAAATCGGGCGATACGACCACCACGCCGCTTTTTGCCAGCGGCACCTCGGTGTGTGTATTGGCGGTGCGGTCCTTCCTGCACCAGGCGCCGCCATGCAAGGCGATCATCAGAGGGTAAGGACCGTCGCCGCGCGGCCTGGATACGCGCGCGAGCAGGGGCTTGCCGCCATGGCGCAGGAATTCCACGTCGGAGACTTCGATTTCGTGGTTCGACAAGCTGGAACTCGTCATGCCTTGCTCCTCTGAGGATGCGCTGAAAATTAGCTCCGCATTGTGCCCTATGCGAGCGCATCGGCGCAACCCGCACAGAGAGTGCAATCGCAGAGCGGTGCGCGCCGCGCCGCCATTGCCTGGCGGGGGCCATGGTAAGATCATCTCTTGTCGATTTGCGCGTGCGTCCATAGGAGCGCGCATGAGGCACCCGGACTGCGCCGGGTAGCTGTCCCGCGCGGGCTATACACGGACAGAGATCCAACATGCAATTGAGGTTTCGGTTCTTCCTGCTGATGACGGCGCTATTTGTCGGCTTCGTGCTGATCGTCTGGTTTTTTTCCCTGCGCTGGCAGAATGAAATCAACTATACCTGGGGGCAGCAGTTCGCCCAGCGCCAGGTCGCCTTCGACAAGTACCGCACCCTCTCGCCATTGATCCGCGAAATCGGGCTTGCCAAACAGATGGCGGCCGACCCGGACATCGTGGCGATGGCCTCGCATGAGGACGACCCGGCGGCGAAGGCGCGCGGCATCGCGGCCATGGAAAACTACCGCTTCAATTTTCGCGACCACACTTATTTTTCGGCGATGGCACGGTCCGGAAATTACTATTTCAACGACGCGAGCAACCAATATCAGGGCCGGCAACTGCGCTACGTCCTGTCCGAGAACAACTCGAACGACAAGTGGTTCTATGCCACAATCAAAAGCGGCAAGCTCGCCCAGATCAATGTCGATCCCGACGTGCACCTGGGCGTGACCAAGGTCTGGATCAACGTGCTCATCAAAAGCGGCGACCAGACTTTAGGGGTAATCGGCACCGGCATCGATCTCACGAGCTTTTTGAAGGAGACGGTCAGCTTTCAGCAGTCGGGGGTGCACAACCTGTTCGTCGACGAGAGCAGGGCGATTCAGCTCAACAATAACCCGGACCTCATCGACTACATGAGCATCGGCAAGGACGTGAGCCAGCGCATCAAGGTCGATCGGCTGTTCACGAGCGCCTCCGATGTCGAAAATCTCAGGGTCGCGATGGAGGAGCTGGAGCGCAATCCCGACCAAAGCCGCACGCTGTGGGTGGACTATGCGGGAAGGAAGGAACTGCTGGGCGTGGCATACCTGCCCGAAATCGGCTGGTTCGACCTTACTCTGATGGATGCGCACGGCCTGATTCCGATCCAGGAGGCATGGAGGATACCCGCATTGTTTGTCGCCGCGCTGCTGATCGCTTTGCTGAGCATGGGCTATGCGTTGAGCCGCTGGGTGATCAGGCCGATCGCTGCATTGCAGAACGCCACCGAAAGGATGCAGCGCGGCGAATTCGACGTCGAGCATCCGGTCCAGGGGACGGGCGAGATCGAGCGCCTGTCGTGGTCCTTCGCGCAGATGGCGAAATACGTGGGCGATACGAATCGCGAACTGGAAAACAAGGTGCGCGAACGCACCGATGAACTGAATCGCATGGCGGAGACGGACCTGCTGACCGGACTGCTCAACCGGCGCGGCATGACGGACCGGTTGGAGAAGGAGATCGCACGCCAGGTGCGTCAGGACGGAATGCTCGGCCTGCTGATGCTCGACCTCGACCGCTTCAAATCGATCAACGACAGCTACGGGCATGCGGCCGGCGACGCGGCGCTGCGCGAGGCGGCGGCAGTTATCCAGTCGTTAAAACGCGAATACGACCACGCGGCCCGTTGGGGAGGCGAGGAGTTCCTGATACTGCTGCCGGTATGCGACAAGACCAATCTGCTCACGGTCGCGGAGCGCATCCGTGACGCCATCAGGAACCTGAATATCCGTGCGGCGGGGCAATCGTTTTCGCTCACCGTCAGCATCGGCGCCTATCATGCCGCCACCCCGCAACCACTGGAAACGCTGCTGCAGAAGGTCGACCAGGCGCTGTATGCCGCCAAGGGCGAGGAGCGGGACTGCGTGCGGCTTTTCTCATAGACTTAGGCGGTCCGGTTCGCACTGCACTGTTTCATGCGCGTTGCGGTGGCGGTGGACGCTTGATGCACAAATCGAGATGAATGTGTAACATAGCGGCAGTTCAACGGCTGCATTGCAAGGAGTCATTAGCGGGCGTGGTGCATTTCCAGTGAGAAGAATGAAGCGGCTTGCCCTCCCAGCGCTGGCCTGTGCACTCCTGATACTCCCCGGCGGCTGCGCCGTGGTCACCGTTCCCTATCACGCTGTCAAAAACGTGGTGAACGGCAGCGTGTGGGTGGTGAAGAAAACCTATTCCGTCGTCGCCGGCACCACCAAGATCATCTACCAGATCGGCGAATACACCTACGAAGTCGTCAAAGCCCCCATCGACTGGGCGCTTGCCCACGACGAGATCCAGAGCATCGACGGACTGCCGGTCAAGGACGCGATCCGGCAGGGTAAGGTGAAGGCCTCCCCGTACGTCGTCGGCGGAAAGAGATACGTGCCGATGTCAGCGAGCAAGGCCCAGAGCTACCAGGAAGAAGGCCTCGCTTCGTGGTACGGCTATGAAAGCGGCAAGCAGACCGCGAACGGCGAAGTGTTCAATCCCAACGGCCTGTCGGCGGCGCACAAATATCTGCCGATCCCGGCCTTCGTCAAGGTCACGAACCTCGAGAACAGCAAATCCGTGATCGTCCGCGTGAACGACCGCGGGCCATTTCCGAGCGTGCACAACGCAAAATCAGGCGACCGCATCATCGATCTCAGCGCGGGCGCTGCGAAGAAGCTCGACTTCTACGGCAAGGGCGTGGCGCGCGTCCGGGTCGAGGCCATCAAGACTCGCGAAGAATAAGACCGGCTGCGCCTATGCGCAGATCACGGTGCAGCCACCGCTTCCTGCTCGCGATACCACAGGCTGCTCAGCGGCCCGAATTCGATCAGGTTCACGCCTTTGTTTCCTTTGCTGCGCAGCTGGCGCAGCGCCTTGAGCAGTATCTTGTAGATGTCGAGGTCGAACACCGGCGCGCCGCGCACTTCGAGCTTGTCGTAGATATCCGCCTCGCTGCACGCTGTGCCGAGGAAGCACCAGCGGTCGAAGACATGCACTTCGTTGCGCTCGCCGGCGCGTTCGCGCAGGCCGATCGCACCCTTGAAAGGCCATTGCGCGAGGCGCAGCGACTGCAGCGCTTCCAGCAGCCGCAGATTGTGCGCGCGCAGGCTTTCCATGCCGCAGCAGGCGCCGCGGCAGCGCTTGAGCTGGTGCGCAAAGCACGGCGCGTCCTTCCTGCGTGTGGGTTCCAGCCCCAATAGCATCGGGCACAAGCTCTGTTCCTCGGCGATGCCGGTGAGCGCCGCCACCGCCGCATGCCTGGCGCGGAAGGTGCCGTAGAGATTTTCCAGGCGCGCCATCTGCGCATCGCCCGCGGTGACGAGCTTAAGCGGCGCAGCGCTGTCGAGCGAGCCGTCCCATTCCCAGGAATAGAAATTGGAGATGCGGCGCGCGCGGCGGTTGTGCACCGGCAGCAGCTCCTTGATCAGGCGCGATTCGTTGATCAGCGCACCGAGCTCGCCGGCGGTTTCGATCCACTCTACACGTGCGACCTGCTCGGTGATGCGCATGTCCTTGGCGACGCGATGGTCGCCGGAAAAATGCGACCACACGCGCGAGCGCAGGTTCACGCTCTTGCCGACGTAGAGCGGCGCGCTTTTCTCGTCGTAGAACAGGTAGACGCCGGGCGACTCCGGCAGGCCTTCCAGGGTTTCGAGCGCAACGCCGGCGGGCAGGCTAGGCGTGGCAAGCTGCGTCTTGAGCGCGCTGTCGATCAGCGCGCCATCCACCTGCGCGCTGAGCTTCTGCATGAATTCCCACAGCACTTCGGCATCCCCCAGCGCGCGGTGGCGCGCCGTGCACGTGAGCTGCCAGCGTTCGATCAGGCTGTCGAGGTTGTGGCGGCGGTGTTCCGGGAACAGCTTGCGCGAAAGCTTCGCCGTGCACAGCACCCGCGAGCGATAGGGCAGGCCGACACGCGCAAATTCGTTCTTGAGAAAGCCGTAATCGAAGCGCACGTTGTGCGCGATCAGCAGCTTGCCCTGCAGTCGCTCGTAGAGCGCCGGCGCGAGTTCGTCGAAGGTAGGCGCATCGCGCACCATGTCATTGCTGATGCCGGTGAGCGACTGAATGAACGGCGGGATGCTCTCCTCGGGATTGACCAGCTGGCTCCACTTGCCGACGAGCTTGCCATCGGCGACTTCTACGAGACCGATCTCGGTGATGCGGTCGTGTGTCGCCGTCGCGCCGGTGGTTTCGAGGTCGAGAAAGATCAGGGGCTGATTGAGCATGGTGGATGCGGAGTGATTCGCGGCCGGCGCGCTGCGCTGCAGACGCGCATTGGACAATATCCCGGCGCCAGATGTGGTGTCAAATGCATGGCGCCGCAGCGGTTCGTGTGTGACTGCGGGCGGCACTTGTCACGGTGGCGCGCGCGGTATAGCCTTTCGGGCGCAAGCTGTGCGGAGGAGGAGAGGACTCAATTACATGCTGAGTATAGCCTGTCACATGGATATCCGCGTGATGCGCGCTGCGCTGCTGCTGTTTTGCATTGGCGAGTGCAGCGCCGCGACCTCCGGCGTGGCGATCGCCACGGGCACTGACCAGGGCGCTGCCGAGGAAATTCCCGCCACGCTGCTGAAGCCGGAGGGCGCCGGGCCATTTCCCGCGGTCGTCATCATGCACGACTGCAGCGGCGTAGGTCCGCGCGCCAGCGGCGCTCCCGCACGTTGGGCGGAGCAGCTGGTGCAGCGCGGATTCGTCGCCGTGATTCCGGACAGCTTCACGACGCGCGGTTTCGCGGATGGCGTGTGCACGGCCGATACCGCACCGCGCCGGGTGCAGGTCAACGAGCTGCGCCGCGCCCGCGATGCCTATGCGGCGCTCGCCTATCTGCGCAGCCTGCCCTATGTGGACGGCGCGCGCGTCGGGATCATGGGCGGTTCTCACGGCGGATCGGCGACGCTGTCGGCGATGGTCGCGCCGCAGAGTGGGGGCGAGCCGCTTGCGCGCGAGAAGCGCAGCGGTTTTGCCGCGGCCGTCGCGCTCTATCCCGGCTGCGGCGCGCGCTACGGAGCATGGCGCGTAACGCGCTCAGGGGGTGCGTACGGGACGATCACGGACTATAGCGGTGTCTACCAGCCGATCGCCCCGCTCTACATCCTCATCGGCGAGAGCGACGACTGGACGCCGGCGGAGCAGTGCCGGAAGCTCACTGCGACCGCACAGCAGGCCGGGTATCAGGTTGCGATCAAGACCTACCCGGGAGCACACCACGCCTTCGACAGCAGCAATCCGGTGCGCTATGTCGCAGCGCGCACCAATGCCAATGCGACTAGCGGCCGCGGTGCGACGACGGGCGGCAATGCCGAGGCCTGGAAGGACAGCCTCGCCGAGGTGACGGCGTATTTCGCGAAACACCTCGCGCAGCCGCGCCACGCCGATCCTCAGAACTAAGTGCGATCGCGGCAACGGCCGTGGCATTCTCCGCGCTGCAGATAGTCCATCGGCCCTCGCCCGTCTCAGGCGAGATCGAACACCATGACCTCGGCATTCCTGCCTGATTCGATCACGATCTGCTGCGGATCGACTGCTTTGAGCGCGTCTCCGGCCGTGAGCGAATTGCCGTTGACGGTGACGTCTCCGCGTGCGATATGCACATAAGCACGGCGCCCCGGCGCGATATCGAGCACGGCGCGTTCCGCGCCGTCGAACAGCCCCGCGTAGAGGGCGGCGTCCTGAGCGATGGTGACGGATCCGTCGCGGCCGTCCTCGGATGCGATCAGCACGAGGCGTCCGCGCTTGGCTGCCTCGGAGTAGTGCTTCTGCTCGTAGCTCGGCGGCAGCCCCGGCGCCCGCGGCGTGATCCAGATCTGCAGAAAATGCACGGGCTCGGTGGCCGACGGGTTTTTCTCACTATGCAGCACGCCGCTTCCGGCGCTCATGCGCTGCACGTCGCCCGGACGGATGATCGAGCCGGTGCCCATGCTGTCTTTATGCTCGAGCGCGCCTTCCAGCACATAGCTCACGATCTCCATGTCGCGATGGCCGTGCGTGCCGAAGCCGGTCCCGGCCTGCACGCGGTCTTCGTTGATCACGCGCAGCGCGCCGAAGCTCGTGTGCTTGCGGTCGTAATAGTCGGCGAACGAGAACGAGTGAAAGCTGTTGAGCCAGCCGTGATCGGCATGGCCGCGTTCATTGCTCCTGCGTATCTCCAGCATTTCCGTTTCCTTTCATATCCACGGAGGCCACGTAGCCGCGCTTCCGATGCAGACGCTATCCTACCGATACATTCCCGGTTGATAAACAGGCGCCCCGTTGATATATTGAACACGCGCCGTACATAATCGAGAGACTCCCCCCATGGATACGCTGATCAGCTTCAAGGTGTTTCTCGCGGTGGCCGGCGCTGGCAGCTTCGCCGCGGCGGCTGACCGCCTCGAGCTCTCGCGCGCGGTGGTGAGCAAGCACATCAAGCACCTCGAGGAGCGCGTCGGCACGCGGCTGCTGGAACGCACCACGCGGCGCGTCGCGCTGACCGAACTGGGGCGCGCGTTCTACGAGCGCGCGCAGCGCGCGGTGGGCGAGCTGGACGAGGCGATGCTGGAGGCCGGGCAGTCGACTGCCGCGCCGCGCGGAAGGATCCGCATCACGTCGGCGCTGTCGTTCGGGCTGCGCCACCTGTCGCACGCGATCAGCGCTTATCTCTCGCGTTATCCCGAAGTGAAGATCGAGCTCGAGCTGAGCGACCGTTTTATCGACATCGGCGAAGAGGGCTTCGATCTGGCGATCCGCATCGGCACGCTCGATGAGAGCTCGCTGATCGCACGCAAGCTCGCCACCACGCGCCTGGTGGCTTGCGCGTCGCCGGCCTATATCAAGCAGCACGGCGCGCCGCGCACGCCGCAGGAGTTGCGTGAGCACAATTGCCTCACCTACTCCTACAATCCGCGTCCCAAGTTCTGGAGCTTCAGGCGCGGCGGGCAGGAGCAGACGGTGCAGGTCGAAGGCTGCGTGCAGGTCAACAACGGAGACCTGCTGCAGCAGCTGGTGCGGGATGGACACGGCATCGCGCTGCTGCCGGCGTTTCTGGCCGGTGCGGATCTGGAGGCGGGCCGGCTCGTCGACGTGCTGCGCGAATACGACGAGGGCGAGCTGGGAATCTACGCGGTGTACACGAACCGCAAGTACATGCCGGCGAAAGTCCGCTCGTTCCTGAATTTTCTGGTCGAGCGTTTCGGCGACAGCGCGTACTGGGAGGATTGGTCGGCCAAGACCAAGGTTGCGGCGCCGCCGCGCGCACGTGTAGCGAAGGCCGCGCGAACCTCGACCGCTCGCAAACGCTAAGATCTTACGGATGGATGCCATACGGGCGTACGGATATGATCTTCGCGGCAAGCAGGCTCAACGAAATTCACGATTAGAAATGCAATAAGCGATCACGGAGAGTGTATTGAATAATATTTTTAATGGGAAGTCGTCTGCTTTTGCGCTGTGATTGATAGGCATGGTGTGCGCGCTGCACAGCGCGCATGCGGCTTATCCCGAGCGCCCGATCCGCATGCTGGTGCCGTTCGCACCCGGCGTGCTGGCTGCAGAACTCGTGGCGAATGCATTGCCGAACTGCCATACGCTGCTCGTGGGTTCCAGCGGCATCCTTGCCATCGCGCCCGGCATGAACGACAAGCTTCCCTATTACCCGATCAAGAGTTTCGAGACCATCGCGCTCATCTCCAACGTGTCGCTGGTGCTGGTGGTGCGCACCGAGTCTGCAGTGCGCAGCGTGCGCGAACTGATCGCGCTTTCCAAGTCCAAGCCGGACCCGCTCAATATGGCTTCTTCCGGCAATTTCTCCACCGGCCAGCTCGCCGGCGTGCTGTTCCAGAATCGCACCGGCACCCATTTCACCCACATCCCGTACAAGGGCGCCAGCCTCGCGGCAACGGATATCATCGGCGGACACGTGGACTTGATGTTCGATCAGATTTCCTCGGCCATCGGCAACCTACGCAGCGGTCGCCTGCGGCCGCGTGCCGTGACCTCGGTCGCGCGCGAGCCCGACCTGCCTGATGTGCCGACCATGAAAGAGGCGGGCGCGGAGGGCGTGGACGCCGGCACTTTCACCGCCATGCTCGCGCCGCTGCACACGCCGCGCGACATCGTCGTCAAGCTCAACCAGACGGTGAACGCAGTGCTGAAGCTGCAGGCCACTCATGCCGCGTTTGCGCGACTCGGCGCTTCGACCATGGACGGCACGCCCGATCAGGCGCGCAAGTATATCCAGGGCGAGTTCGACAAGTGGAGCGCGGTCCTGCGCACGATCAAGGACAAATAAGCCCCATCCTATTGAGAATTACGAAACCGGGTGACAAGCCGGTTTCGCTCAACGTTCCCCTCGCGCGCGGACTCGTTACCGCCGAAGGTGGCCGTTTGCGGGTAGCGCACCTTGGCCACCGCTCCCGCAAGCGGGCGCTTCGCGCTAACGTGTCGCGGGGGCTCTCTGGGAGAGGGGATAGGGGTGAGGGTTAGCGCTGCCTCGGAATTGGATTTCTCGCCGCCGACTCGGGTAAACTGGCGTCCACTTTCGATGGGGGCGCGATGAGCAAGCCGGCAGTGACGTGGACGGGGGGCAGGGAACACTGGACCAACAAGGGTGAGGTGCGGCTATTCCTGTGGCAGAAGCCCGCCCAGCCAGGCATCCCGCATGCGGGCACAGTACTGTTCGTGCACGGCTCGTCGATGGCTTCGCAGCCGACCTTCGATCTCACGGTGGCGGGACGGCCGTATTCGTCGGCCATGGACTGGTTCGCCGCGCACGGTTTCGACACCTGGACCATGGACTGCGAAGGCTACGGCCGTTCGACCAAGACGCGCCCCATCAATTCGGACATCGCCAACGGCGCCGATGACCTCGCAGCGGGCAGCGCCTATATTCTGAAGACCACAGGCGCCAAGAAGCTTCTGATCTACGGCATCTCCTCCGGCGCGCTGAAGGCGGCGCTGTTCGCGCAGCGTCACCCGGAACGGGTGGCGCGCCTGTCGTTGGATGCGTTCGTGTGGACCGGCGCGGGCAGCCCGACGCTGGAGCAGCGCCGGAAACGGCTGCCCGAGTTCCTCGGCAAGACGCGCCGTCCGATCGACCGCGCGTTCGTGCACAGCGTATTTAACCGCGATCACCCGGGCACCGCAGAAGCGGCCACCGTCGAGGCGTACGCCGATGCCATCCTGACGCTCGATGACTCGATGCCCACCGGCACTTATGTCGACATGTGCACCAAGCTGCCAATCGTCGATCCCGCTCATCTCACCGTGCCGACGCAGATTCTGCGCGGGGAATACGACGGCATTGCCAGCTTCGACGACCTGATCGAGTTCTACAAGCGGCTGCCCAACGCCGACAAGCAGTTCTCGGTGCTGGCGGGCATCGCGCACGCGAGCTTCCAGGAAAAGAATTACCTGATGGTCTATCATCTGCTGCACGCTTTCTTCACCCAACCCGCGCCGCTCTACCGCGCTGATCCGATCGATGGAGGTCACTGATGAGCAATCTGCAGAAGATAATGGTCACGTTTCTGGCGGCTCTTGCAATGGCCGCGCCGGTTCAGTCGCAGCCCTATCCGTCCCATCCCATACGCATCGTGGTGCCGTTTTCGCCCGGGGGATTCACCGACGTGGTGGGGCGCATCGTCGCGCAAAAGCTGTCAGAGGCCTTTGGACAGCAGGCGGTGATCGACAACAAAGCGGGCGCCGCTTCCATCATCGGCACGGAGATCGTGGCCAAGTCCAAACCCGACGGCTACACACTGGTGATGATCTCGACCACCCACGTGATCGCGCCCTGGATGTACAAGAAGCTGCCGTATGACGCCTTGAAAGACTTCGCGCCGGTGATGAAGCTGGTTGACGGCAGCAATGTGGCCGTCGTGCATCCGAGCCTGGGCGTATCCAGCATCGCCGAGCTGATCGCGCTGGCAAAGGCCAATCCTGGAAAAATCGATTACGCGTCTTCCGGCAACGGCAGTACCCAGCATCTGGTGGCGGCGCTGTTCGCTACGATGACGGGCACGCAGCTCAACCACGTTCCGTACAAAGGCAGCGCCCAGGCGACCACAGATCTGATTGGCGGGCAGGTGAAGCTTTCGTTCGCCGGCGTGCCCAACGTGCTGCAGTACATACAGAACGGCCGCCTGCGTGCGCTCGCCGTTACCGGCACCAAGCGCGCGCCGGAACTGCCCGAGGTGCCGACTATGGAAGAAGCGGGGGTCAAGGGTTACGACGGATCGAGCTGGCTGGGCCTGCTGGCGCCGGCCGGCACTCCGCGCGAGGTGATCGCGTTGCTGCAATCCACAGTCGCCAAAGCACTGGTGCAGCCGGACGCGCAGAAAGCCATCGTCGCGTCCGGCGTCGTCGTGAGCACCAGCACCACGGAGGAGTTCGCCGCTCAGCTGCGCAGGGAATCGGTGAAGTGGGGCAAGGTCGTTCACGACTCCGGTGCGACCGTCGAGTGATCTCATCTGTTCCCGCACTCTGAGGAGTGCGGGCATGAGGGCGCTACGCGTCAGGCTTCAATGCCGCACCACTTCGTGCGCAGACTGCAGCGTCATTCGCGGATATCGAGTCGCTCCGCGAGTTTTTCGTAGAGTTCGTATTGCTCGCGCACGAACCTATGGGTTTCTTCGGGCGTGCGTATCGCGGGAATGCCGCCAATCTTGTCATTGCCGGCAATCCAGTCGCGGTCGCGGGCGAGTTTCGCCAGCGCTTCGCTCCAGCGTGCGACCGCTTCCCTGGGCATGCCGGGCGGCGCCATCAGCGCAGACCACGCAGCCAGCTTTTCCATGTCGGGCCAACCGAGAGCGCGCGCGGTCGGCGCCTCTTCGATTTCCGGCAGCCGCTCGCGCGTCGTCGTCATCAGCGCGCGCAGTGCGCCGGACCTGATGTGGGACAGCAGGGTCCCGAGATTGTTGCACGCGAACTGCACTTCTCCGCTTAGCAGCGACGTGGTGAGGTCGCCCGATCCCTTGTAGTGCACGCCGACCGCCGCATCCTTGGGCAGCCCAACCAGCGAGAACAGGTACTGTGGTCCCAGATTCTGCAGGGTGCCGGGGCCCGCGGTGGAGAAATTGAGCTTGCCGGGGTTGGCGCGGATGGTGGCGATCAATGCCGCCATCGACTTGTATTGGGCATCGCTCTTCGCCGCGCACACGTACGGGTTCAACTCGAGCACGGACAGCATCGTGAAGTCGTTCCATTTGTACGGCGTCTTGCTGTCGGTTGCCGGCAGGATGGCGTGGGTCGCGATGCGCGCGTGCAGCAGCGTGTAACCATCGGCCGCAGCATTGTGCGCGGCGAGCGTGCCGATGGCGCCGGAGGCGCCGGGCTTGTTGAGCACCACGATCTGCTGGTTGTTAAGGTAGCGCGGGGCGTACTGCGCGAGATTGCGCGCCGACAGATCTGCGTCGCTGCCCGCGGGAAACGGCACGACCAGCGTCATCGGCTTGGCTGGGTATTGCTGGCTCTGAACCGTAACCGATGGCTGGCCGTGGGCTGCTCCAAATGCGGCGAGCAAAACGGCGACGCTAAGCGATCGAAACAGCATGGCAGTCCTCAGTCGTGAAAAGGCCGCAGTCTACCGGCTGCCACGCGCGCTGTGAAAGCACGAATTCGCATATGCAAATAACAGTTGCTTGCGCGCACGCGGGGCAGCGGCGCGGTGCTGCGGCGGCGAACGTGTTATCTTATGCGGGACGCGCCGTCCCTTGCGGGAGCACGCGCGGTTTTCCCGATCGGCAAAGACAAAGAAAGGTGAATGATGTTCAAGTACGTTTCAATCATCTGCAGGCCCCCCGGTACCGACCGCCAGGAAGTCATCGACTACTGGTTCAACGTGCATGCTCCGCTGGTCAAGCGGGTGCTGCCCGGACTGCGCAAGTACATCATCAATGTCGCGCAGCCCTCGCCCGTGACTGGCGAGCTGCCGCCGTACGACGGCATCGTCGAGCTCTACTTCGACGACATGGAGTCCATGCGCAAGGCGCTCACCAGTCCCGGCTGGCTGAGCGACGAGCGCAAGGCGAGCAGCGTCAAGGTCATCGACTACAAGAGGATTCAGGGTTACTACGTGGAGGAACACGAGATCCCGCTGTAGAGCGCTGCGCAGAAACTATTGCCGCAGGCCGTTGCCTTAGATGCGTACGCTGCCAAATTTCCGGCGGTGTTTTCGACGGTCAAGGAGAATGCAAATGAACAGGATCACGCACTCTGTCGTCATTGCCGCCTTTGCGTGCTGCGCCGCATTGGCGCTTGCTTCCTGCGGCACTCTGTCGGATATCCGCGACCCGGACGCCATCGGGGAGCTGAGCAAGTCGCCAGTATTTGCGCGGGAGATCGTCATCAACTCGGAGACGAAGTGGATCAATGCCAGCCAATACGAGCTGGTCAAGATCACTCACTCCGGCACCGGCAAGAGTTTTGTCTGGGACTTCTCCACCCGCAGTTTTGCGGCGTTCGACCTGAGCGCAGTGGCGCCCGCCGGAGTCATTCCGTCAGGCCAGAAGGTGATCGCCTACGTTTCAGAGTTTGTACACGAAAGCTATATGTGATTAAGGGCGCTTGATCTGCATGGCACGCAAACGCTCCACCGCGCCCGCGGGCACCCTGGTCGTGCTCGAGCACACCTCGAAGATACTCGAGGGCAACCCGCTCGACGATCCGCACGTGCGCAAGCTGGGGGTGTGGCTGCCGCCGCAGTATGACGAGGGGTTGGTCCGCAGCGGCGGGCGCGGGCGGCATTTCCCGGTGCTCTACGACCTGGTCGGATTCGGCGGCACCGGGCTTTCGCACTCCAACTGGAAGCCCTTCGGCGACAACCTGCCGGAGCGCGCGGCGCGACTGATTCAAGCGCAGAAGATGGGCCCGGCGATCATCGTCTTCGCGGACTGCTTCACGGCGCTCGGCGGCAATCAGTACATCAACTCCTCGGCGCTCGGCAACTATGCCGATTACCTGACGCGCGAGATCATCCCTTTCGTGGACCGCGAATTCCGCACGCTCGCCAGCCGCGAGCACCGCGGGTGTTTCGGCAAGTCTTCGGGCGGTTACGGCGCGATCGTGCACGGCATGAAATACCCCGAGTACTGGGGCGCGATCGCGGATCATTCGGGCGATGCGTATTTCGACTTCGTGTACTGGCATGACTGGCCGAACACGCTCAGCACGCTGGCCAAGCACAGCGCGAAAAGGCGCAAGCCCGGCACCTGCGATGTGCGCAAAAACGCGGATTACAAAGGCGCTGCAGCGGGCTACGACGACGGCCGCATCCGGCGCTTCTTGGAGCACGTCTGGAAAAAGGAGAAGCTCAGCTCCGCCGAGGGCCACTGCATCATGAACCTGTGCATGGCCGCTACCTACGATCCTGATCCCAAAGCGCCGCTTGGCTTTCGTGTGCCCTTCAATCTGGAAACAGGTGAAGTCATCGAGCCGCGCTGGCAGCAATGGCGCAAGCATGACCCGATCAACCTCGTCGCCAAGCACCGCGCGGCGCTCAGGTCGCTGCGCGGCATCTATATCGACTGCGGCTGGCGCGACCAGTATCACATCCAGTACGGCACGCGCATCCTGTCGCGCCGGCTCGCCGCGGCCGGCATCCGCCATACCTACGAGGAATTCGACGACGACCACTCCGACATCGACTACCGGATGGACGTCAGCCTGCCGTTTCTCTATCGCGCGCTCAAGCCCTGAGCGCGCGCAGCTTGCACGCGCCTCCTCCCGCAGCAGCGTTACATCACATGACAGACACGAGCACGGCCGCGGCGCTAAATCTGGTCATCGCGTGCGCGGACTATGCCCACACGCGGGCGCTCACTGAAGGACTGCTGCAGGTCGAGCACGTGAGCGCGTCGTTCGTGAAGCTGGCGTCCGGCGACATGCTCACGTATACCTTTGATGCACCGCAGTTCAACGTCGCCGAGCTGTCGCTCTCGAATTACGTGACGCGCAGGCTGTGCGGCGACTGCCCGTACGTCGCGCTCCCGGTCTACACGCAGCGTTCGTTCAGGCATGCCGAAATCTATGTGCGCACCGACCGCGGCATCGCGACGCCGCGCGACCTGCGCGGGCGGCGTGTGGCGATCAAGGCGTATGAGAGCACCGGCAGCGTATGGACGCGCGGTATGCTGGAGCACGAGTATCAGGTGGCGCCTGCGGACATGCGCTGGGTGTGCCTCAATGCGTTGACGCCTCCACCAGGCGTGTCGATCGTGCCAGCGCCTGCACACAGCACGCTCTCTGAGCTGCTGGAGCGCGGCGACGTCGACGCCGTGGTGTCGCCGCGGGTGCCCGCCTGCTTCGAGCGCGGAGCGCCGCACATTGCGCGCCTATTTCACGACCCCGTCGCCGCGTCGTTCAACTATCTCTCGCGTACGCAGCTCTTTCCCATCCTGCAGATCATGGGCATCAGAAACGAGCTAGTCGAGCAGCACCCGCAGCTCGCTACCGACGTCTACCGCGCGTTTCTGGCGGCGCGCAATCTCGCGTTCGCTCCAGTTCCGGGAGATGGTGCGGATCTCAGGGCCGCGCGCGGACCGGCCTTCGACGCCCGTTATTACACCTACGGCCTGGGCAAGCGCGATCGCGAGACCCTGGACACCTTCCTCGATTACCATTTTGAACAGGGTTTGGCGCAGCGGCGCTGCGGGATCTCTGAATTGTTCGCGCCGGTGCCGCTGTCCGCTTATACCGAGTTCTAGCGGGATAGGGGTTCCCTAGAGCCTGTTATGAACTTGTGAGTAATGGGGCGAGGCGATGAAACATGAGGCATACAAAGGCAAGGTAGTGGAAGCTAGCGATGGTTTGGGACAATCGTTCGTAGTCGCGTGCCA
>CAIVHG010000061.1 GCA_903905655.1 uncultured beta proteobacterium
CACTAGTAGACAAGGGAAAACGCAATGGGATACAACATTCTAGTCACCGGCGGCGCCGGCTACCTCGGCTCGACCATGGTGCCCGAACTGCTGGCCAAGGGCCATAAAGTGACGGTGATCGACAATTTCATGTGGCGGCAGAACAGCCTCGCGCATGTCTGCAATAACCCGAATTTTGAAGTGGTACGCGGCGATGTGCGTATCGAGAACGAAGTGCTGCCGCTGGTCAAGAAGGCGGACATCATCATACCGCTCGCCGCTTACGTGGGCGCGCCGCTGTGCGCGCAAGATCCGGTGGGCGCCTCCAGCACCAACCACGACGCGATCGTCATGATGCTGAAGCATCTGAGCAAGCATCAGCGCATCCTCATGCCCACCACCAACAGCGCCTACGGCAGCGGGGATGAAAATAATTTTTGCACCGAGGAATCGCCGCTTTACCCGATGTCGCTGTATGCGATCGAGAAGGTGAAAGTCGAGAAAGAGCTGATGCAGCACCCGAGCGCGATCAGCTTCCGCCTGGCGACCGTGTTCGGCATGTCGCCGCGCATGCGCATCGACCTCCTGGTGAACGATTTTACTTATCGCGCAGTGCATGACCGGTTCGTGGTGCTGTTCGAAAGCAGCTTCAAGCGCAACTACATACACGTGCGCGACATTGCGCGCGCCTTCATTCACGGCATCGAAAACTACGAGAAGATGAACGGGCAGATCTACAACGTGGGCCTGTCGGAGGCCAACGTCTCGAAGAAAGAGCTGTGCGAGACCATCAAGAAGCAGGTTCCCGATTTCACTTTTATCGATGCCCCGATCGGCAAAGACCCGGACCAGCGCAATTACATCGTCTCCAACGAGAAGATCGAGGCGACCGGTTACCGGCCCCAGGTATCGCTCGACGCAGGCATACGCGAGCTCATCAAGGGTTTTGCGATGATCAGAAACACGCGGTTTGGCAACGTCTAGCGTCCTGCCGCTTCGCGTCTTTCAAGGATACGTGCAGCGATGCCTCGCACCCCGCAGTTGACGCCCGGCGAAATCCCCGAGGGGGCCGAAAGGGCGGACGCTGCTCAGCATGGGACGGATGGTTTAATTGCGCTGCGTGACCGCAGGCTGGTCTGCAGCAATGCGGTTTTCTCGGTTTACTTTGACAAGTTAGAGCAGCCAGATGGGCGGCAGGTGGTGGATTACCTGAGCATCGTCCCCAAGACGCTGGCGGAGGGCGGCATCAGTGGCGTAGCTATCATGCCGGAAGTCGATGGCCTGCTCGGCCTGGTGCACGTGTTTCGCCACCCGCTGCGTGCAGCAGGGTGGGAGATTCCGCGCGGATTTGTCGATCCAGACGAATCGGTAGTCGACGCGGCGTTGCGCGAATTGCGGGAAGAGGCGCACCTGGAAGCCACAGCATCGAATCTCGTCGACCTGGGGAGGCTCGCTCCCGAAGCGGCGATGTTTGCGGGGCGCGCCCAGTTATATCTCGCACGGCAGTGCGTGCGCGTGCATGGCGACAGTGCGAAGGAACTCGGCCATGGGGCGCTGCGGTTTTTTTCCCTTGCGGAAATCGCCGATCTGGCCGCGGCAGATGAAATTCAGGATCCGTGCACTCTGGTCGCATATCTCAGATACCGCCAGCTTGCGTCCGGCACGGCAGGTGAAAGATGAGGTTCGTCAAGCAAAGCACCCGTGCGCAGCCGAAGGTCAGCCTCATCCTGCTCGACTGGAGCGTGCGCGAAAGCTTTCACCTGCTGGATTATCTCAGCAAGCAGAACGTGGACCGCGACGCATTCGAAGTCATCGTCATCGAGTACTACTCCCGCGTTTCGGACGTCATCCGCCGCCATGAGGAGCAGGTCGACACCTGGCTGCTGCTGGAGATGCCGGAAGACTGCTATTACCACAAGCACCTGATGTACAACGCGGGGATCGCCTATGCCAAGGGCGATATCTGCGTGATCTGCGACTCCGATGCGATGGTGAAGGAAGGCTTCATCCAGTCCATCATCACCGAGTTCGACCGGCATCCCGATCTGGTGCTGCATCTCGACCAGTTTAGGAATTCGCGGCGGGACTTCTATCCTTTCTGCTATCCGAGCTTCGAAGACGTAACGGGGCGCGGTTGCATCAACAACGTTGGCGGCAGGACTGCCGGCATGGCGGATGACCGCGACACCATACACAGCCGCAACTACGGCGCCTGCATGTGCGCGCGGCGGCGCGACCTTATCGCCATCGGTGGCGCCGATGAGCACATCGATTATCTGGGCCATATCTGCGGCCCGTATGAAATGACCTTCCGCCTGGTCAGCTACGGCTGCACGGAGCTGTGGCA
>CAIVHG010000062.1 GCA_903905655.1 uncultured beta proteobacterium
AATCTGGCCGATCGTGGTTAACTTCGTTTCGTTCATGTCGATCACCATCCTCGGATGATCGACCCAAATTCAGCCCTTCAGGCTCATACCATGTTGGAAACACGGCCACACCTTCAGGCTCAAACCATATTGGACAAGGCTGCCGGTTGCCGCCGGCAGCAGAGCCGGTTAGCCTATGCGGGCATGCGTTCCACGCCGCACGACTCGACGTCATCGGGCGCGAGCGCATGGGAGGTCACCGCTTTGAAAAAAAGGAGCGATTGAATGAGCACGCATGAAAATGGGAGCGCAGATCGGGAGCAGCCCGGTCCAGAGGAAGCGATCGAGCCCGCACTGCAGATCATCGATCCTCACCATCACGTGTGGGATCGCGCGGGGCGCTCGCGCTATCTGTTTCCGGAGCTGCTGGCGGATCTGGCCAGCGGCCACAATGTCGTGGCGACCGTCGCCATCGAGTGCGGGGACATGTATCGCGCCGATGCGGCGCCCGAGCTGCGCGCGGTCGGCGAAACGGAATTTCTCAACGGCATCGCGGCGATGTTCGCGAGCGGCAAGTACGGGCGCAGGCGGGCGTGCGCCGGCATCGTGGGCATGGCGGATCTGCGGCTCGGCGATCGCGTGCAGACGGTGCTCGACGCGCATATCGCGGCGGGTGGCGGGCGCTTCAGGGGAATACGCGTGAGCGCGCTCTGGCACGCATCCTATACGCCGGCGCGCATCAAGTACCGGCGCGCCGCCCTGGGCCAGGACACGCCCGAGCACCTGCTGCTCGATCCCGCATTGCGTGCGGGATTCGCCTGCCTTGCGCCGCGCAAATTGAGCTGCGACATCACGATCTTCCATGCGCAGATTCCGGACGTCATCGATCTGGCGCGCGCTTTTCCCGACACCGATCTGATCGTCGGTCATTATGCGATGCCGCTCGGGCTGGGTCCTTATGCGGGGAAGTACCGGGAGGTCTTCGGTCCGTGGCGCGTAGCGGTGCGCGAGCTCGCGCGCTGCCCCAATGTGCACATCAAGTTCAGCGGGATTTATTATGCGGGCGTGGCGGTTCCCGGATACGTGGTGGGAGAGAACGGGGAATTCGCGGTGCAGCCGAATTCATCCGAGCTCGCGGCGGCGTGGCGTCCGTACGTCGAGACCTGCATCGAGGCTTTTGGTCCACAGCGCTGCATGTACGCCAGCAACTATCCGCCCGAGAAGGCGGTCGCGGGATACGTCGTGCTGTGGAACGCGTACAAGCGCATCGCCGCGGCTTATACCGCATCCGAGAAAGCGGCGTTGTTCAGTGAAACCGCGGCGCGTGTCTACCGCCTGCCCAAGCCTTCCGAGATGGTCTGGCCGGCGTGAGCAGGCTGACGGGCGCCTATTCGGCGCGGATGCCCGCGTCCTTGATGACCTTGCCGGTAGTCGCCATGTCCGATTTGATGGTGGCCGCCAGCTGCTCGGGCGAACTGCCCACGCTTTCCACTGCGACCGTCAACAGCCGCTCTTTGGTTGCTGGCGTTTGTATGAAGCGCACGATCTCGCGGTTCAGGCGATTGATGACTTCGGCCGGTGTTTTAGCAGGGGCAAAGAAGCTGTACAAGGTGACCGATTCATAGCCCGGCACCCCGGAAGCCGCGATCGTCGGCAGTCCGGGAACGACCACCGAGGGCTGCAGACTGGTAACGGCCAATGCGCGGAAGCGGCCCGACTTGAGATGCGGCACCGCGGCGCTCGCCGTCTGAAACATCACCTGCACTTCGCCGCTGAACAAAGAATTCATTGCAGGCCCCGAGCCCCGGTACATGACCGCGAGGATATTCACGTGCGCCATGGCCTTGAACAATTCCGCCGCCAGATGAAGCGCGCCGCCCGCTCCGGCGGTCGCGTAATTGAGATCGCCGGGCCGCGCCTTGGCCAGCGCGATCAGATCTTTCACCGACTTTACCGGTAGCGAGGGATGCACGATCAGCAGGCTGGGAGCGGTAGCCGCCAGCGTGATCGGCGCCAGGTCGCGCACTGGATCGAAGTTGACCTGCTGCATGAACGGGCTCAGCCAGGTGATATTGCTCTGGAATAGCAGGGTGTAGCCATCGGGCTGCGCCTTGACCGTCGATTCAATCGACACCATGCCGGTGCGATTGTCCACGATCGCCGCTACACCCAGAGGACCTGAAATTCCCTGCGCGACGATGCGTCCGATAATATCGTTGCCGCCGCCGGCCGCGGAGGTGACGATGCGTATGGGCTTGCTTGGGAAATCCTGGGCGTGCGCAGCGCCTGCGGAGAGCAGGCCGATACAGAATACGACGGACCAGCGGCGTGACTGCCACATGATGCCTCCTTAGTAAGATCAGCTTGCTTAGCTGTGTTGCTTGGCAAAGCGCAGCGTTTCCGCGGCGCATTGCTCCGGGATCACGAACTGGCATTGTGCGTGCACGCCGGGAAAGGTCACGAGCTGCGCATTCTGCATCAGGCTGCAGATGCGCTGCGCTTCCTGCAGCGAGATGATGCGCGTGCATTCCGCGCCCGTCATGTAGAGGGTGGGCGTGGCGATCTTTGGCAGAAACGTCGCGCTGTCGACCTCGCAGCTGGCGGCGGCCTTGAAATAGCCGCGCGTCGCATCGATCGGGCACTTCCAGCGCTCGAGGTAGCCCCATTCCGCGAGCGCCAGGTTGTCCGGCCCCGCTTCGTCGATCAACTGCAGCCGCGATTTCTCATCCTTGCCCCACACTGGGTGCCGCGCCTCCATGCTGCCCGCCTTTCCGATGGGATGATTCCTGAAGCTGGGGCCGGGGGCGGTTGCCAGCGTCAGGGACTTGAAGCGTTCCGGGTAATGATAAGCGAGGTGGTAGCCGAGAAAGCCGCCCAGCGACTCGCCCACCAGATGCACCCGGTCGACACCCAGCGCATCGAGGAAATTCTTGATGTCCTTGATCATCGCTTCCACCGTCCATTCATAGTCGGCGGGGGCGGGCGTCGAATCCCAGTGGCCGCGCAGGTGCGGGCGTATGACCCGGTAGTGACGCGCGAGCGTCGGGATCCATGCATAGAAGACCTGCCGCGGCTTGCGGCAGCCCGGCAGCAGGACCATCGTCTCCGGCTCGGTCCACGGGTCTGTGCAGTCGTCGATGTAGTAAGCCATTTCGAGGGTATCGTCGACCCTCAGTTTCCTGACATTTTCGATGGCCAAGGTTGCATCCTTTCTCAGTGCTGAAGTGCGGGCGATCCAACCGCTGGTCTGCGAGTGGCAATCAGAAGATATCATATAATGCGAACCGTATAATACGACTACGCCGCCCATACACGAATTCCGGCATCGCCGGATCAGGAAGCGAGAGCAGGTGATGCGCAAAACCGTATTTCTGGTTTCACCGGAAGCCCCGCTGCAGAGCGTGGTTGGAGCGGCGCCGCCGCGCCGGCTGGACCCGCATGCGCTGCGTCTGGGCATGCTCGACAACGGCAAAGCCAATGGCGATCAACTGCTCGCGTTTGTGCTCGAGGCATTGAAGGCGCAGGCCTCGGTGGTCTCAGTGATCGCGCGGCGCAAATCCGCAGTGAGCCTGCCAGCGCCACCCGCGATGCTGGCGCAGCTGGCGGCGGAGGCCGACTTCGTAGTCAGCGCCATCGCCGACTGAGGATCGTGCACGTCGTGGAGTGTCCACGACATGTGTCAGCTGGCGAAGCGCGGCCTGGCGACGGCTGTCATTTGTTCCGACGCATATGCCGCGCTCGCGAAGACGCAGGCGCGGGTGTTCGGAGTTCCGGAGCTGCCGCTTCTGATCGTCCCGCACCCGGTGGGCGGACTGGCCGCACAGCAGGTGCAGCAGCGTGCGCTGATGCTGATGCCGCAACTGTTGCAACTCATAGCGATGGCAGCGCAGTGAGCAGCATTGCCGGAATTTTGCAGGCGCCCGGCGCGCGCTTCGAAGTCAGCGACGATTTCGAGTTTGCGAATGACTTCTGCAGGGAGCGCGGTTGGACGGATGGACTGCCGGTGGTGCCGCCGACCGAGGCGCGCGTCGCGCGTATGCTGCGCCATTGCGACCGGCCGTGGGACGAACCGGTGGCGATGGTCCCGCCGCGCAACGGCGCAGCTACGCCGCTGCGGCTTGCGGCCAATGCGGTGATGGCGGGCTGCATCGCCGAATACTTCCCGCTGGTCGTGCTCGCCATCGAAGCGCTGTGCGAGGAGCGTTTCAATCTCTATGCAGTGCAGACCACGAGCCACTCGTGTGCGCCGCTCATCATGGTAAACGGGCCCGTCGCGCGCGAGCTTGGCATGAATTCCGGCGTCGGCGCATTGGGCTCGGGAACCAGGAGCAACGCGAGCATCGGGCGTGCGGTGCGGCTCGCGCTGGTCAACATCGGCGGCGCGATCCCCGGAATCGGCGACATGGCGACCTACGGGAATCCTGCGAAGTTCAGTTATTGCGCGGCGGAAAACGAGGCAGCGAACCCGTGGCAGCCGCTGCACGTGGAGCGCGGCATGCCGAGCGCGGCGAGCGCGGTCACCGTCATGGCCGCAGAGGCGCCGCACAACGTCAACGATCCCGAAAGCACGACCGCCGAGGGGATACTCGGCATGATCGCGAGCAGCGTGGCGACCTTCGGCGCCAACAATGCGTTTCATCCCGCGGCTGAAGCGGTCGTGCTGTTGTCGCCGGAGCACGCCGCCGCCATTGCCGCCGCAGGCTACACCAAGGCCGCGGTGAAACAGTATCTGTACGAGCACACCCGCTTGCCTCTGGCGCAGCTTTCGAAGGAAAACATCGAGCACCGGCTGCAGCTGCGGTTTCCGGGCCGTTACACGAATGCGCAGGCCGGTGAAATGGTGCCGATCGCGCAGAGCGCCGACAAGTTCGTGCTGATCGTCATGGGCGGCGCGGGCAGGCACTCTGCCTATCTACCGAGCTTCGGCAACACGGTATCGGTAACGCGCATGCTGCGCCGGGCGGACGGCGAGCCAGTGCGCTCCATTGCAGACTTTGGCACGCGCTGAAGGCGATCGGCTGCACGCCGTTGCTTCGTCCTCAGCGTGGCCGCGTTGGCGTTCGGCTGACGCCTGCGCCTGGGCGCGGCGCAAGCTTTGCGCGATGCTGCGGGTTAGTTGAGCCTGGCGGCAGCGCGCATTGCCGTTACTCGGCGCGGATGCCGGCGTCCTTGATCACCTTGCCCATGCTGGCCATCTCGGATTTGATCTTAGTCGCGAGCGCCTGAGGCGAACTGCCGACGACTTCCAGCCCCGAGTTGAAGAAGCGCTCCTTGACCTCCGTGCGGCCGAGTATCTTCACAATCTCCTGGTTCACGCGGTTGATGAGCGTCGCGGGTGTCTTCGAGGGAGCAAACACGCCGAAACTACTGACGTAGTCGAAACCCGCAACACCGCCATCCGCGACCGTGGGCAGGCCGGGAAACAGCACCGAAGGCTTGAGGCTGGTGACCGCCAGCGCCCGCAGGCGGTCGGACTTGAGCTGCGGCGTCACCGCGCCTGCGCTCGCGAACAGCACTTGCGTTTCGCCACCCATGAGCGAGGACAGCGCGGGCGCATTGCCCTGGTAGGGCACGCGCACCAGGTTGACGCCGGTCATTGATTTGAACAGTTCCGCCGACAAGTGCGAGGCCGAGCCCGATACCGCAGAAGCATAGTTGAGCACGCCGGGTTTGGCCTTGGCGAGCGCGATCAGCTCAGCCACCGACTTCGCTGCCAGCGACGGATGCACGACGAGCACGTTCGGCGCCTGAACGACCAGCGAGATCGGCGCGAAATCGCGCACCGGATCGTAAGGCACTTTTTCCAGAAACGGCCCGAGCCACAGCGCGCTGCCGTCCAGATACAGCGAGTAGCCGTCGGGCGGGGCTTTGGGCGCGAGTTCCCGCGCGAGCCGCGTCGCGCGATTTTCGACGATCACCGGCTGACCCAGCGCGCCGGCGAGACTCTGTCCGATGAGGCGTCCGGCGAAATCGCCGCTGCCGCCGGCTTCCTGCGTGATGATGCGGATCGGCCGTTCGGGATATTTTTGTGCGGCGGCGCCCGTGGTGCAAAGCGCGAGCGCGCCAAACGCAAGCCACCTACTGTCTATACGCGGTATCAGCATAAGCATTGTCTGGATATTGCCTGGGGCAAGCCGCCGGCAAATGATCCATTTCCTTTCTTCGTGTATCGATCGATCCATGCGGGCGCAATACCCTCATGGCCCCTTGCCGGCGTCGGCGGCAAGCGCCGTGATCGCCGCACAACCATCACTAGAAGCCATCTCAAAAATGCCTGCGCTTGCCAGCACTTCGTTGCCCACTACGTTGCTCCTCGCCTTACTTACAGTGTAATGTCTCGTCGCAGACTCGTGGGCGCCTCGTTCTGGCTGCGCCCGGCTTATTTTTTAGATGGCTTCTAGGTCTTGATCACGACCTCGCCGCCCTCGACGCGGAATTCGTGGGGATGCTGATTGGAGACCCACTCCGTGTAATCCAGTACCTCCTTGAACTTGGGATCGTCCGGCGCCACCACATAGGGCTGGGCGCGGGCGTTGATGAATGCCGGTAGAAAGGAAACGCGCTCGATGCCTTTTTTTCCGATCACGGCCTTCGCCAGCATCGTGTTGCGGCAGTGCGCCGGGTGATGGTGCATGCCGTGCGGTGGCATGCACTCCGGCTCGATCTGGAACCACCACAGGTTCCATTCGAGAAATTCCGCCGGCGTGGTCGGCGAACCGGTGGTGAGGAAATCCCCGATGCTGTAGAAGCACACCTTGCCCTTGTAGACTTCCACCGCCTTGATCGAATGCGCATGGTGTCCGAGGATCAGGTCAGCGCCCGCGTCGATGGCGGCGTGAGCCACCGGCGGCTGATAGGTGCAGATGGTCTTGGGAATGTGCCGCAAGCCCCAGTGCAGCGACACGATCACCACGTCCGCCTGCTGCTTTGCCTTTTTGATGTCGGCTTCCATCGCCTGCACGTCGTTTGCATACGGCACGGTGATCACTTTGGGCGGAGTGCCAGGCTGGAAGTCTTCCGCTGAATAATAGTTGTGCGCGCGCAGCGGAGCGATGCCGACCTTGTCCGTGCCGGCGGCCTGCCCATCGCGCAGCACCGAGCAGTAGGCGAGGAATGCGATCTTGACGCCGTTGCGTTCGACGATGGCCGGCCTGCGGGCTTCCTCCTCGTTCCTGCCGGCCCCGATCACGTGTTTTCCCATGCCGCGGAACAGATCGATGGTGTCCAGCAGAGGTTCCGGCCCCCAGTCCATCGTGTGGTTGCTCGCAACGGAAACGATATCGATGCCGGCGGCGTTCCAAATCGAAGCGAGGCGCGGATGCAGACGGCTGTGGTCTCCGCCCGGCCTCATGGCGAAGTGCGGAGCGGACCCTCTCTCGGAATAAATCCTTTCGCACTGCCCGAATCTGAGATCCGCTTTCTGCAGCACTGGCGCGATGAGTTCGGCGAACTGATCGGTGGGCTCGTACACCGGCCCGATGTCGCCGCCTGCAAGCAGCGTAACCGTGGAGTTATCTTTGGCAGCCATCACAAGCCTTCTTCCTGTGGGTTGAGATTGTCGCGTTTGCTGCTGATGATATTAGCACGCAGCCCGGTCATTCCGCCCGGATGCCGGCGTCCCTGATCACCTTGCCCATGCGCGTCATCTCAGCGGCGATCCTTGCCGCGAGTTGCTCCGGCGAGCTGCTCGCCGCTTCCACCCCTGCGCTGAGCAACCGTTCTTTGAACTCAGAGTTGTTGAGGATACGCACCGCTTCCCGGTTCATCTGCGCCACGATCGCCGGCGGTGTCCTGGCGGGCGCGAATAAGCCATAGGTGGTAGCCGCTTCGAATCCGGGCAGACCGGAAGCCGCGACAGTCGGCAAGCCGGGCGCGAGCGGCGAGGGTTGAATGGACGTGACGGCGAGCCCCTTCAATTTGCCGGATTTTAGATGCGGTGCCACGCTGGGCGCGGTGTTGAACATCATTTGCACTTCGCCACCCATCAACGCGATGACGACCGGGCCGGCCGCTTTGTAGCGTATGCCCACGATATTGACGCTCGCCATCGACTTGAACAATTCGGCGGAGAGATTGGATGCGGAACTCGGGTCGCTTGCCCCGAAATTGAGATCCCCCGGCCGCGCCTTGGCCAGCGCGATCAGCTCTCTCACCGACTTGACCGGCAGCGAAGGATGCACCGCAAGCACGTGGGGTGTACTGCCCACCAGCGTGACGGGGGCAAAATCTGCCACCGGATCATACGGAACCTTCTGCATCAGCGGCAGCAGCCACAGGCCGTCGCTGTAGAGCAGGAACGTATAGCCGTCGGGCGGCGCCTTCGCCACGGTGTCGACGACGATCACTCCGCTCGGACGGTTTTCCACGATGATCTGCTGGCCCATGGGAACGGCGAGCGCCTGCGCGAGCAGTCGCGTCACGAAGTCATTGCCGCCGCCGGGCAGCGTGGTCACGAAGCGTATCGGCCGGTTCGGATAATTCTGTCCCCATGCAGCGGCGGCCAGCATCAAGGCGACTGACAACGCTCCTGCAGATAAACGCATTCCCAGCATGATGTCTCCGGCATGAATCGACAGGTGTGTGTGCTGACGCAGCGTCATGTTACTACCGCGCAGGCATGAGCGTCGAGTCTGTGCGCCTGCACGCGGGCGCAGTTCTCTTGGGGTTTTGGCATTCGCGGCCAGCTTGCATGGGCGCGGAGTACGGGTGTAGGATTTGCGGCGATTGGCGATCCGCCATGTGCGTACTTGCTGAGGGTTTCTGAAATTGTGGGGCAGGGCGCGCATCGAGCCCCCGCACGCGTTGGCAGCCTGCTGCATCTGGATAACCGTAGCTGCTTTACGACGCGTGCATCATATACTAATTTGTATATGACTCAATATAGGGGAAGTTGAGCTTATGCCTACTGCTGCGCAGGTGCTGGGAAAATTTGCGGCGGGGCTTAGTTACCCGGACCTACCGCAGGCGGTCGTGAACCGCGCCAATGATTGCTTCATCGACGCCGTAGCAGTAGCCGCGTTCGGCGCGCAGTTTACGTATACGTCGATCCCTTCGCGCATCTGCGTGCGCCTCAAGGATGGCCGCGAGTACGCGCGCCTCGGCGAGTCTTTCAGAGGCATGCCCAGCGATCCGCTGAGCGGTGAGGAGCCGCACCGCAAGTTCATGCTGCTTGCGGCCGGCGCCGGCGAGGCTGCCGCGGCGCGCCTGATCGAGCGGCTGGAGCACTTGGAGGCGTAGCCGAATATTTCGCTCGCGTGAAAGTACGACGACAGTCGAATGAGTTTGGCAAGCTGATCAAGACGGGTAAGAATCTTTTGGGATGAACGCGCAGCGGGTCTGATTGCAGTGCTTTGCCGATTAAGCGAGGAGTGATTACGATGAAGACACGAGTTCTTTCGAGCCTGATCGCGCTGGGCACCGCGCTGCTGTGCGCAGGCATCGCTTGCGCTGAGGATTATCCGTACAAGCCGATCCGGCTCACTTCGCCGGAGGCGGGCGGCGCCGGCGACGTCGCGGCGCGCCTGATTGCGCAGGGGCTGACGGCCGGCCTCGGCCACCAGGTCATCGTGGACAACCGGCCGCAGCTCATCGGGGCGGAACTGGTCAAGAGAGCCTCACCCGACGGCTATACCTTGCTCCAGGGATCGGGTTCGTTTTTTCTCGGGCCGCTGCTGCGCAAGACCTCCTACGATCCGGTGCGGGATTTTGCGCCGATCACGCTGGCGACCAGCGCGCCGGCGATGCTGGTGGCCAATCCAGCGCTGCCGGTCAAGTCTCTGGAGGAACTGATTGCGCTGGCCAAGGCGCGGCCGGGAGAACTCAATTATGGTTCAGGTGCGGCAGGCGGCGGGACTCATTTGGCCGCGGAACTGTTGAAGACCATGGCGGGGATCAACATCGTGCGCATCCCGTACAGCGGTGATGGGCCGGTGACGATCGCGCTGATCAGCGGCCAGATACATGTGGCATTCGTCAACATGGGTTCGGTGCTGCCGCATGTGAAGGCCGGCCGATTGAGAGGTCTGGCGGTCGCTTCCAAGCAGCCCGCCGCACAGCTTCCGGGCGTGCCCACGGTGGCTTCGTTGCTGCCGGGTTTCGAATCGGGGTCGCTGACGGTCATCGTGGCGCCGGCGAAGACGCCGACGCCGATCATCAACCGGCTGAACCAGGAAATCGTGCGCGTGCTCAATCGCGTGGAAGTGAAGGAGAAGTTCGCGAGCCAGGGTGTGGAAGTCGTCGGCAGTACGCCGGCCGAGCTCGCGACGATCATGAAATCGCAGATCGCATCCGCGGCAAAGATTATCAAGAACGCGGGCATCACCGCTGATTGATTCTGAGCGGTCGATATAGAGGATGTGCTTGACCCGCTATTTCGTTGCGGGCGCCATCGCAGCTGCCTGCGCGGAACCTACATGTATCTGCCGCCCATGCAGAGCATGCGGTCGCCCGTGATGTAGGAAGACTGATCGGAGGCGAGGAACAGCGCCGCATTCGCGACCTCCTGAGTCGTGCCTGCGCGGCCCAGCCCCATCGGCTTGATCGCCGGGTCGTTTTGTTCGAGTCCATCGGGGTACCATTCCGGGTTGATGCGCTGCGTCTTGATCGTTGCCAGTGCCAGCAGATTGGCGCGTACGCCGTGGGGCCCCAATTCCAGCGCCAGAGATTTTATGAGCCCGTAAAGTCCGTGCTTGGACGCCACGATGGCCGCCGCATGCTTTTCCGAAGTCATGGAAGCCTTGCCGCCCAGTGCGATGATGCTGCCAGCCTTGCGCTCGATCATCTGCGGAGCCAGCGTTTTAGCCAGATAGAAGGTCGAATGCAGGTTCACGTTGAACACGCGATGCCACTCTTCGCAGCTGAAGTCCCAAAAATTGTTGTGCGGCCGGATGCCGGTTGCGCACACCAGCACGTCGACTTTGCCGAACCGCTCCAGCCCCTGCTGTGCTGCACGCGTTGCCTGCGCGTAATCGCCGACATCCGCGAGCAGCGGCAGCGCCTTGACGCCGAGCGCTTCGCACTCCCTGGCGGTCTGCTCAAGCTCCGCGCTCTTCGCGCGCGCGATCAGCACTAGGTCCGCTCCCTCGCGCGCGAAGGTGAGCGCGATCTGCCTGCCGTTGTTGCGGCCTGCGCCTGCGATGAGTGCGGTTTTTCCTTGCAGCTGCATGGTGAACCTCCGGGCCTGGTCGATGAGTACGTGAGCGGTATGCTCGCACGGTTGGTGAGTTCAGCGGAATGTTGTATGGGGAACCTCTGATTAACTCCCGCACGGTTGCGATGCGGAGCACATGTAATGCAGAATCCAGGAAGCGCGCATGGTTATTCCGGCGTGATGCCTGCCGACTTGATCACCTCGGCCCAGCGCGGAAGCTCGCTGCGGATGTACGCGGAAAATTCTTCCGCACTGGTGCCTGCCACCTCGCCCGCCTGCGCAACGAACGGGTCTCTCACCGCGGGCAGCGCGAGCGCCTTCGCGACCTCGGCCTGCAGCCGGTTGACGATGTCCCTGGGCATGCCGGCGGGCCCAACCAATCCCTGCCAGCCATAGACGGACATCCCGGAGATACCCGCCTCGCTCATCGACGGCACATCTGGCATGGAGGGCGAGCGCTTGCCGTCGGTGGTCACCGCCAGCGCGCGCAGCCTGCCGCTTTTGACGTGTGCGAGAAAGGTCGGGATCGTGGTGATCAGCATCTGCACCTGGCCGCCCAGCATCGCAGTGACGACGTCGCTCGAGCCCTTGTACGGAACGTGCGTGATATTGACCTTGGCGGCGTTCTTGAAGAGTTCCGACCACAGGTGGGTGGCGCTTCCGGTGCCGCCCGATCCGTAATTGAATTTTCCGGGATTCGCCTGCGCGGCGGCGATGAATTCCCGAAGCGTGTTGATATTGAGAGACGGGATGATCACGAGCGCGTTGGTTTGGCGCACGATCAGCGTGACCGGCGTGAAATCGCGGAGCGTGTCGTACGGCAGTGATTTCTTCATGCTCGGCAGGACCGTGAAGCTCGGTTCGGCCATCAGCAGCGTGTAACCATCGGGCGCGGAGCGGGCGACGTACTCGTTGCCGATGATGGCGCCGGCGCCCGCGCGATTCTCAACCACGAACTGCCTGCCGAACTGCTCGGTGAGCCGCTGCGAGACGACGCGCGCCGTGTTATCCACCGTGGAGCCCGGCGCGAAGGGCACGATGACGCGCACCGTCTGGCTGGGATAGGTGTCCGCGCCCAGGCACGGCGCGGCGGCGAAGAGTGTGAATACCAGCCACCAGGTGTTGCGCATATAACCTCCCTTTGCTTCAATCGTGCGCCGGCCGGTTGGCGGCGCTTATCTTAGGGCGAGGGACTCGCGATCAGCCTTCGACGAGGACCTCGTCGCCCTCCAACCTGAAGTTGTGATTGTAGCCTTCCGAAACCCAGTCCATGAACCTGACAGCTTCTTCGAAGCGCGGGTCGCCGTGCTTCAGCACTTCGGGACGCAGCTGCTTGTCGATCAGCGCCGGCAGAAACGACACCTTCCTGATGCCTGCGCGCGAGATCACGGCCTTGGCAATCATGCTGCGTCGGCCGTCGGTGCCAAATGGAAGGTAGGGGTATTCCGGGTCGATGGTGACCCCGTAGCGCTTGAGGAAGTGTTCGGCGCGTTGCGGCGTCGCGCCGGAAAAAGGGGTCGAGAAGATGAAATTGCTCAGGCTGTAAAAGCAGACCTTGCCGCTTTGCACTTCGATCGCCTTGGGCACGTGGGCGTGGTGGCCGAGGATGAGGTCGGCGCCGGCCGCGAAGGCGGCCTGGGCCGCGAGCGGCTGATATTCGGCGATCAGGCGGGGGATGAAGTGGATGCCCCAGTGCAGCGACACCACCACGACATGCGCTGCCTGCCTGGCGCGAGCGATATCCGCGGCCATGCATTCCAGGTCCTTCGCATCAGGCGTGCTCACGACCCGCGGCGGCATGCCGGCCTGGAGCTCCAGCGGCTCGTAGGAGGTGTGGGCGCGCAGCGGCGCGATGCCGACCCGGTTGGGCCCGGCACAGTAGCCTTCCTTGGGCACCGAGCAGTAGGCGAGGATCGCGACACGCACGCCGTTGTGCTCGACGATCGCGGGACGCCGTGCTTCTTCGATGTTGCGGCCGGCGCCGATCACCTGGATGCCCTGCTTCTGGAAGAGCTCGATGGTGTCGAGCAGGGCGTCCTCCCCCCAGTCGAGCGCGAGATTGGAGGCGAGCGACACGACATTGAAGCCGCAGTCGGTAAACACCGAGGCCATGTCCGGCGTCCCGCGCCCGCCCTCGAGCGCGTGAGCCTGGCGCGTGCCCCGCGTGGAGTAAACGCGTTCACATTGCGCGAAGCGAATGTCGCCGGCGGCAAGCACCGGTCGCACCAGCGTGCTGTAGGGCGCAATTGCGCCGTGCACTGGCCCGACGTCGCCGCATCCCAGCAGCACGATTTCATTGTCGCCCATCAGGGGTGCTCTCCGGATTCGTGCAAAGCAGACACTCTATCAAATTTCCAATGCAGGGTGCGGCGTGTAAAGCAGTAAGCACTGTGCATACGCGGTGCCGCAAGCACACGGTGCGCATCAGCGCCGGGATGAGATACTATAGAAGCTTGCGGTGCTGTCGCCGGCACGCGCCGGCTGCGGATTTTCCTGGGAGGCGATATGCGTAATGTGCTGCTGTTCGTGGCAAGCTTATTTGCGGCGACTTTGTGCCTGGGCGCCGAGGTCTATCCCGCCAAGTCGGTGCGCGTCGTCGTGCCGTTCGCGCCGGGCGGGGCCACCGATTTCACGGCGCGGGTGATTTCCCAGCAGCTCTCGGAGCAGCTCGGCAAACAGTTCGTGGTCGACAATCGCACGGGAGCGAGCGGGGTGATCGGCAACACGATCGTTGCCAAAGCCGCGCCCGATGGCTACACGATCTCGATGGCAGACCCCAGCTTTGCCGTGGTGCCGAGCCTCAAGAAATCGCTTCCGTACGATCCGCTCAAGAGCTTCACTCCCATTTCGCAGATCAGCCGCAGTCCACAGGTGCTGGTGGTGGCGAACGCGCTCAAGACCAATACGCTCAGGGAATTCGTCGCGGCCGCACAGAGCAATCCGGGCAAGTTCAACTACGGGGCATCGGGTGCTGGCACGGCGAGCCAGCTTGCCTCGGAACTTTTCAAGCGGGCGGCGAAGGTCGACATCGCGGAGATCCAGTACAAGGGCAATGGCGAGGTGATCACTGCGTTGCTCGCGGGGCAGGTGCAGATGCTGCTCACCACGGCGCCGGCCGTATCCGCGCACATCAAAAGCGGACGGGTGCGCGCATTGGCCGTGACCACCGAAGGCAGCAAGCGCATGCCCTCGATGCCCGATGTGCCGTCGATGGCGGAGGCGGGGGTCTCGGGCATGGTCGTCTACGTCTGGTTCGGCCTGGTGGGCCCTGCCGGCATACCGAAGGCGATCGTCGACCGGCTGCACGCCGAAGTCGCGAAGGCGGTGGCGGATCCTTCCATGAAGGAGCGCTTCGTGACGCAGGACGCCGAGCTGGTCGGCAGCGCTCCGGAAGAGTTTTCGAAAATGATACGCGGTGAAGTTCAGCGCTGGGCTGAGATCATCAAGGCCGCCGGCATCAGCGCGGAGTAGGGCTGCGGCGTCGGCCGCTACAGACGTTCCACATAGAGGATACTTGCATGAGACTGAAAGACAGGGTGGCGATCGTCACCGGATCGGGATCGGGGTTTGGAGAGGCGATGGTCAAGCGCTTTGCGGAAGAGGGCGCTGCAGTGGTGGTTGCCGACATCAATGGCGAGGCCATTGAAAAGGTGGTGGGCGAGCTGAAGCAGGCCGGGCACCGCGCGCTGGGCTTCAAGGTGGACGTGGCCTCGAGGTCCGAGCTCAAAGAGCTGATGACCGCCACCGTCAGGGAATTCGGCCGCATCGACATACTGGTCAACAATGCGGGCGTGGTGCGCCCGCGGCCTTTCTTCAGCATGGCCGACGAGGACTGGGACGTCGTGCTCGCGGTCGATCTGAAGGGGGTTTTTTTCTGCGTGCAGGCCGCGGCCGAGTACATGATCAAGCAGAACTACGGCAAGATCGTAAACATTTCGTCAGTGGCGGGGACCGGCGCGAGCCCGTTCGGCGGCGGCGGATCGCCCGCCGGCAACATCAACTACGCTTCTGCCAAGGCCGGCGTCATCCTGCTCACCAAAACGCTGGCGCGCGAGTTGGGCCCCAGCGGCATCAACGTGAATTGCGTCGCCCCGGGCTTCGTGGTGACGCCCATGACGTTTACCACCCGCAGCAAGGAGCAGGCGGAGACGCACCTGGAGGCGCGGAAAAAAAGCTGCGTCATGAACCGTGCGGGCACGCTCGCCGATATCGCGAATGCCGTGCTCTTCCTGGTGTCCGACGAATCGAGTTTCATCTCCGGCCAGCTGCTGTGCGTGGACGGCGGCCGCACCGATCGCATGTGAGGCTGCGCGCAGGGTTCAGGAGCGGGCGGCTGCCGCATGCTCCTTGATAAAGCGCACGACCTCAGCGGCGCACTTTTCGGGAATGACAAACTGACACTGCGCGGTGACGCCCGGGAAAGTCACCAACCGCGCGCGCGGCATGAGGTCGCACAGTCGCTGTGCGTCCGGCACGCTGATGATCCGCTTGTGCTCCGCGCCCATCATGTAGAGCGTGGGGACGTCGATTTTGGGCAGGAACTCCTCGACGTTCACTTCACAGGTTGCTGCGGCCCTGAAGTATCCGCGGGTGCCTTCCATCGGGCACTTCCATCCTTCCTCGTGACGCCATAGCGCAAGCGCTTCGTTGCCGGGGCCAAACTCGGCGATGACCCGGGCTTTTTGTTTATCGTCTACCCCCCATACCGGGTGATAGACCTCGTGGCTGCCCATTTTTCCCAGCGAGTGCTGGGTGAAACTGGGCCCGGGGGAGGTGACGAGCGTCAGCGTCTTGAGGCGTTCCGGGTAACGATATGCAAAGTGAAAGGACAGCAATCCGCCCAGAGATTCACCGACCAGGTGCACCTTGTCTAGACCAAGCGCGTCGAGGAAATGCTTGAGATCGCGCACCAATCCCTCGACGGTCCACTCATAGGCTTGAGGTGCGGGCGTCGAATCCCAATGCCCTCGCACGTGGGGGCGGATCACGCGGAACTCGCGCGCCAGCGTCGGGATCCAGGCATAGAACATCTGCCGCGGCTTCAGGCAGCCGTGCAGCAGGATGACCGTCTCGGGTTCTTTCCAGGGGTCGGTGCAGTCGTCGACGTAATAACCTGCTTCCAGCGTTTCGTCGACGCGCACCTTCCTCACGAGTTCAATTGCCATCATTTGATCCTTCGCGATAAGCGCGTATCGATTTTAACCGATTGCAGTTACGCATCAAGCATGTTGAGCGCCAGCATTCCCCTTGCGTGAAGGCTTGGAGTAATATGTTGCGCGTGTACCGGGCACGGCACTGCTGCGCATCGGTAGGCGGATAAACGTTTCGGGAGGGATCATGAATATGATTCGTTGGGCTGCGGGGATCATCGGCGTCACGGCGCTGTGCGCGCATCCGGCGTGCGCTCAGAACTATCCGGGCAAGCCGCTGCACATCTTTACCTCCGAGGCGGGCGGAGGCAACGACTTGATCGCGCGCCTCGTGGGGCAGGGGATTGCGGGCGCTCTGGGGCAGCCGGTGATCATCGAGAACCGGGTCGTGACCATTTCGATCGAGGCCGTGGCCAAGGCGCCGCCCGATGGCTACACCTTGTTTCTCGGGGCCAACACCCTGTGGAGCCTGCCGTTCATGCAGGACCACGTTGCGTGGGATGCGCTGCAGGACTTCGCGCCGGTGACGCTGGTGGCGATCACGCCCAACGTGCTGGTCGTGCATCCTTCGCTGCCCGTGAAATCCGTAAAAGAATTGATTGCGCTGGCCAAAGCGCGACCCGGGGCACTCAATTATTCGGCCGGCGCCTCGGGCACCACGCAGCATTTTTCCGCGGAACTCTTCAAATCCATGGCCGGTGTCGACATCGTGCGCATCTTCTATAAAGGTGGTGCTCCGGCAACCAATGCGTTGCTCGCGGGCGAAGTGCAGCTCGCGTTCAACAGCGCGAGCTCGGTGACTCCGCACGTGAAGTCCGGACGCCTGAGGGCGCTGGCCGTCACCAGCGCGCAACCCTCGGCCCTCAGCCCGGGATTGCCGACGGTTGCTGGCGCGGGCCTGCCGGGATACGAGTCCGTCACGCTGACCGGCGTGCTGGTGCCCGCCAAGACGCCGGCTGCGATCGTCAGCCGCCTGCATCAGGAGATCGTGCGGGCGTTGAACCGGGACGAGGTGAAGCAGAGGCTGATGAGCGGCGGCGCAGAGCCGGTCGGCAATACCCCGGAGGAGTTTGCGCGCATGATCAAGTCAGACATGGCGACCGTGGGCAAGCTCATCAAGGACGCCGGTATCAGATCCAACTAAGTGCGCGTCGCTTGGGCGCCGTTGGCGCCCGCTCCGGTGGCGGGAAACCGCGGACTGATTCACCGCATGCAAGTGTCGCCGCCGCATGCATGTCATAACTGTGAACGAGGAGCGGAGTAGAGCGACATCAAGATACTGGCGAGCGGACAAAAATGTTGATTGAATCTGCGGGGAATGCTAATTGTAGTAATCGAAGATCGAAGATTGCAAAAATGTGGACGCTGCGAAGGGCAACATTCCGCGGGGTGGGAAGGCAGCAGCGCTTGAGTAAATTGTCACGCGGATGACGGTTCACCAATCGTATAAATACAGGACCGTTGGTGAAAAATGTGGATTAAAATTCCCATCCGTCTGTCCAGCGCTTGGTCTCAGCCGTTAGCCCGCCAGACAGCGTGAACATCGAGAAACGGGGTTAGATATGTCGATAGCGCGTTTTCCAGCATCGCTGCTCCTGGTAGCCGCCCTCACGGCGGGGCCGTTTCCGCTGTATGCCCAGAGTTATCCCACGAAGCCGATCCGCATCCTCACCTCTGAGCCCGGAGGCGGGACTGATCTCACGGCCCGCATCATTGCACCGGGGCTGACGGTCGGACTGGGCCAACCGGTGGTAATCGAAAATCGAAATGCGCTGATCGGTATCGAGCTCGCAGCCAAGGCGCCAGCCGACGGCTATACCCTGCTTTTGAATGGCCCCGCGATCTGGCTTACGCAATTCATGCGCGACAACGTGCCCTGGGATCCGATCAAAGATCTCGCCCCGATTACACTCGCAGTGAGCGTCCCCAATCTCGTCGTCGTGCATCCGTCATTGCCGGTGAAGTCCGTTCGCGAGTTGGTCGCGCTGGCGAAGTCCCGCCCAGGCGAGCTCAATTACGGATCGGGCCCTGCCGGCGCGCCGCCTCATCTCGCCGGTGAATTGTTCAAAGCGCTGGCCAAAGTCAACATCGCGGCCATACCGTACCGCGGCAGCGGACTTGCCATCACCGCCCTAATTGGCGGCCAGGTGCAGTTGATGTTCCCCAGCGTGGGTTCGGTCGTGCCGCACGTCAAGTCCGGCCGGCTCAGGGCGCTCGCGGTGACGAGCGCACAGCCCTCCGAACTGCTTCCGGGTTTACCGACCGTCGCCGCTTCTGGTGTGCCGGGTTATGAAATGGTCGGCATCTACGGCGTATTCGCGCCCGCCAGCACGACAGCTTCCATCATCCAGCGCCTCAATCAGGAATTCGTGCGAGTGCTGCACCAACCGGAAATCAGGCAGCGGTTTCTCAACGACAGCGTTGAAGCCGTCGGCAACTCGCCAGAGCAACTTGCCAGCACCATGAAAGCCGATTTGGTGAAAATGGGCAAATTGATCAAGGATATCGGAATACACGAATAGTCGAGGCCCTGCTTCAGAGTTGATGACCGGAGTGTCAATACCATCGGATCCTCGCGCCGCGCCTGACGCGCTGTTGCTCGAGATCGCTGACTACGCGGCGAACTATGAAGTCCGCAGTGAACGAACGATCGCGGCAGCGCGCCTGTGCCTGATGGATGCTCTGGCATGCGCGCTCGATGCACTCGATTTTCCCGAATGCACGAAGCTCATTGGCCCGGCGGCGGCCGGCACGATCGTTCCTCAGGGTGCCCGGGTGCCGGGAACAAACTACGTGCTCGATCCCGAGACGGCGGCGTTCAGCCTCGGCTGCCTGATACGCTGGCTCGATTGCAACGATACGTATACCGGGGCCCAGGGCAGCCATCCTTCCGATACCCTCGCCGGCATACTCCCGCTTGCCGATTACCTGAGCCGCCGTCGGTTCGTCAGCGGCCAGCTTGCGCTTACCATGCGCGATGTGCTCGCGCACCTGATTCGGGCTTATGAGATCCAAGGTTGTCTGGGGATGGCCAATGCGCTGGAGGACATTGGAGCGATCGACCAGAATTTGCTGTGCAGAGTGGCGGGCAGCGCCGTGCTGACCCGCATGCTGGGCGGCTCGCGCGAGCATATCGTCAACGCTGTTTCGAACGCCTTTATGGACACGAGCCTGCTCGTCTACCGGCGCGCGCCCAACACCGGTTCGCGCAAGAACTGGGCGTGCGCCGATGCGATTTTTCAGGCGATGCGCATCGCACGCATGGCAATGGCCGGCGAACCGGGATATCCCTCCGTGCTGAGCGTTCGCCGCTATGGATTTCAGGATGCAAGATTCCAGGGAAAAAGGCTGACCTTTCCCCGTGCGCTTGAAGATCATGTCATCCGTCACACAAATTTCAAATTCGTTCCCGCCGGGATGCACGCCCAGACTGCGGCCGAAGCGGCAATTGCGCTGCATCCGCTCGTCAAGGACCGTCTGCAGGAGATCGACCGCATCGAGATTCGCGGCCACCGTGCTCTCATGACCGCCATGCATAAGACCGGTCTGCTCAACGGCCCGGCGGATCGCGATCATTGCGTGGAGTACATCGTTAGCGTTGCCCTGATCTTCGGCAAGCTCGCGGCGCACTATTACGAGAACGATTTCGCGGCGGACGCCCGCATCGATCCACTGCGCGCAAGAATTCACCTCGCGGAAGACCCGCGCTATACCGAGGGCTATTACGATACCGCGCGGCTCTCCAATGCCGCCTCAATCGAAATCCGGTTCGACGATGGATCATGCACGCCGCGAATCGAGATCGAATATCCGGCCGGGCACTGGAAACGCCGCGCCGAAGTCATGCCGGTATTGACCGACCGCTTTCAGGCGAGCCTCGCACGCCGGTTTGACCGCGACCGGCAGCAGCGGATACTTGATCTGTGCAGCGACGAAACCAAGCTATGCCGAACCCCCGTGCATGAGTTCATGGATCTCTGGGCCGGTGAGTTTCCGGAGTCGTCGCGTGAATAAGGAATACGACGTGATTGTCGTGGGCGGGGGAAACGCCGCGCTTTGCGCCGCGCTCTCCGCCCGCGAGCACGGCGCGAACGTGCTGGTGCTGGAACGCGCGCCGCAGGCAAGCCGCGGCGGCAATAGTGCCTTTTCGGGCGGCGGTCTGCGCATGGTCCATCATGGGCTTGAAGATATCAAAAGTTTCGCGCCTGAGCTCACGTCCGAGCAAATAGCACGCAGCGATTTTGGCGCATACACCGCCGCGCAATATCTTGATGACCTCGGCAGCATGACGGAATACCGCATTGATCCCGACCTCGCCGAGCTTTTCGTCAATCAGAGCACCGATACCGTGCGCTGGATGCGCGGCCACGGCGTGCGCTTTGCCCCGCAGTACGAATGGAATTCGTACCAGCAGGGAGACCGGTTTGTGTTCCCCACCGGCTTCGTAATCGCCATCGTGGGCGGCGGCCGCAGCTTGATGGATGCGGAGTACGAGGCGGCCGAACGACTCGGGATTACGATTCGCTATCGCGCGCGGACGCTGCGTCTGCTGCACGGCGCTTCGGGAATCGAAGGCGTATGCGTTGCGACAAACCGTGTCGAGAAGGAAATCCGCGCCCGGTCCATTATTCTTGCATGCGGCGGTTTCGAGTCAAATCGCGAATGGCGTGCGCGCTACCTGGGACCGGGCTGGGATCTGGCGAAAGTCCGGGGCACCCGCTACAACATGGGTGACGGACTGCGCATGGCACTCGACGCGGGAGCGCAGCCTCATGGCCAATGGTCAGGTGCGCATGCCTGCGCCTGGGATATGAACGCGCCCGATTACGGCGATCTTGCGATCGGCAGCGCCTACAGCAAGCACAATTATCCGTGGGGCATCATGCTCAACGCCGACGGTCGCCGGTTTCTCGACGAAGGCGCGGATATCTTTACCAATACCTATGCCAAGTACGGCCGTATCATCATGGAGCAGCCCGGGCAGTTTGCGTGGCAGATATTTGATTCCAAGACGCTGCCGCTGCTACATGGCGCCTATCGCATCAAGCAGGTCACGAAGGTTACCGCCGAGACGCTAGATGAGCTCGTGGCCAAGCTCGACGGCGTGAACCGGACCCGAGCGATGGCGACCCTCACGGAATTCAACTCGGCCGTTCGCAGCGATATTCCTTTCAAGCCGAAGACTAGGGATGGCCGCAGCACCACCGGGCTTGCGATACCCAAATCGAACTGGGCTAATGCGATCGATACCCCGCCCTTTGTCGCATATGCGGTTACCTCCGGCATCACGATGACATTCGGAGGACTGAAGATCACGACCCGTGCCGAAGTAGTCGACACAGAAGAACAATCGATACCGGGGCTTTATGCCGCGGGTGAGCTCGTGGGCGGGATTTTCTATTTCAATTATCCGGGTGGGGCTGGTCTCATGAGTGGCGCGGTATTTGGCCAAATCGCAGGCGAGCAGGCCGCCCGGCATGCGCTTGGGAAATGAGCAATCGTGCGACATGCGCTACCTGCTGCTGGTGCTCGCATAGCGGCGTTGCTGCGCCAGTGGCGGGGCTAGGGCCGATGCGGCCCTGCAAGTTCTGACCGCATCAGAGACCGCTTGTAAGATCAAGTCGCGATCAGTACCGCTAAAGCGCCTGGGGCAGATCGCCCGCGCGCAGTTCGCGCGACAGCGTTTGGATCGACTGCGCCTTCGGCAAGTCGCGGATCACGGTGATCAGACGCTCCACCGCATCACGGGTTTTGACGGCGCCCGCCATCATGCGGAATTTTGCTTCCATCTCCGCGTCGCTGCAGGGGTCAGCCGGCGTTCCGTGAGAATCGATCACCGTGCTTTGCACGGTGCGTCCGTCGTTGAGCTCGACTTCGACGCGGGCAGCGTTGTGTTCCGGGAAAATCCGATCCATCTCGGCGTCCGCAATCGGCTGCGTGCGCGCTGCCAGGGCACGCACCTGCGGATCCCAGAGATTCTCCTCGGCATAGGCCGCGGGATCGCGCGCGTTTTTTGCCAGCGCAACCCCAGCGCAATATGGAATGCTGTATTGGGCGCCCATCGCTTCTCTCGGATGCGGGTCGCCGTTGTGTTCGGTGGTGTGGTGGTTCGTATGAACGCGGATCTGCTTTACCTGGTCCGGCGTCAGCCGGTGTTCTGCCTTGAGCGCTTCCAATGCATGCGATGTCGAGTGGATGAAGCCGCAGCACGGATAAACCTTGACCCAAACCCGGGTGATCGCGAACGACGCCCCGAGATTCTGATCCAGTGCTTCGGGGTGCGTATCGTCGCCGCCGATCACCTCCAGCAATCCGAAGCGGCCGTCCACCGCCTGCGTCGGTCCGGTGAATCCGCGTTTCGCAAGTTCGCATGCCAGCACGCCCGCTTCTGCGCTGCGCCCCGCGTGCATGCGCTTTACCATGCCGCCGGTGCCCTGTGTAAATGCCTTGATGCCCGAGGCGCTGGAACAGGCGATGCCGATGGCGGACAGCATTTGCGGTGCGTCGAAGCCCATCACGGTGCCGGCGGCCACGGTCGCCGCGATCGGCCCCGCGATGCTAGTGGTGTGAAAGCCGCGGTTGTTGTGGGCCACGCCGAGCGCGCGGCCCAGGCGTCCCATCATTTCATAGCCCGCAACCAATCCCATGAGCAGGCGCGGGCCGCTGGCGTCACTCTGTTCGGCGGCGGCGAGGGCCGCGGGAACCACCACCGCGCCGCCATGCACCATCGAGCCGAGCAGGATGTCGTCGAGTTCGAAGCCGTGCGTCGCCGTGCCGTTGGCGAGCGCTGCATGCACCGGCGCGACTCGCTCGGTCGAGCCGTAGAGCGTGGCGTTGCCCTGCGAGCGTTCCGACAGCACGAAATCTGAAACGATGCGCCCCCACTGCTGCCGCGCACCGTACAAGCCGCAGCCGATATTGTCGAGCAGCGCCGTGGCCGCGCATTGCGCAAGCTCGGCATTCAGATCCTGTCGCGCCAGTGTAGCGAGGTATTCGACGAGGCGTATCGATGGAGATGACATGTGCGTTCAGCGCTGCACGCGGGTGGCCAGGGGCATGACGCTAGTGTCCTGAGTCTTTAGTTCGTTGAAGAATAGTTTTTTGTCGTGAGGGCGTGTGCAGGACAAAAGTGCCGAAATTGGCGCCAGACGCGAAGCAAACCACAGCCGGGTTGGGCACCCGGCGAGGATTTGCGACAAAGTATGGCGTCAATTCTCGACATCTTTTGTTCAGCGAATTAAGGACTCAGGACACTAGGGAGCCTTCTCGTGGAGGTCGGCGCTCTTGACCAGCTTGCCCCACTTCACGATTTCGGCCTGCATCTTCGATGCGAGTTCAGCCTGATTACTGCCTATCGTTTCCACGCCGGAGGCCAGAAATTTCTCCTTGACGTCCGCGCGACTCAGCACCTGCGCGATTTCCTGCGAGAGCCGGTTGATGACGGCTGCCGGCGTGTTGGCAGGAGCGAAGATGGGCTGCATCGCGTCGGCCTCGTAGCCCGGCACGCCGGTGGCCGCGACTGTGGGCAGGCCCGGCAGCAGCGCCGAGGGTTGGGCGCTGGTGACGGCCAGCGCTCTAAGGCGTCCCGACTTCACGTGCTGCGCGACTGAACCCGGCGTCGGAAACATCAGCTGCACCTGGCCGCCGATCAGGGCGTTGATCGCGGGGCCGCTTCCGCGGTACGGGATCATCACGATGTTGGTGTTCGCCATGGCCTTAAACAGTTCGGCTGCCAGGTGCGGTGGTGCGCCATTCGCACCCGACGCGTAGTTGAGCTGTCCGGGCCGCGCCTTGGCGAGCGCGACCAATTCGCGGATGGATTTCACCGGCAACGACGGATGCACGGTCACGATATTGGGCGAGTTCACCACGATCGAAACCGGTGTGAAATCGCGCGCTGTATCCCACGACACATTGTTCAGCATCAGCGGTCCGACCCAGAGGATGGTGCCGGTGAGCAGCAGGGTATAGCCATCGGGCGGCGCCTTGGCCACGGTTTCGATTGCGATCACCGCGTTGCGGTTGTCCACGATGACCTGGTGGCCGAGGCGCTCGCTGAGCCCGGGCACGATCAGGCGCGCCGTCAGGTCGTTGCCCCCTCCAGCTTCGGAGGTGACGATGCGGATTGGCCGGTTCGGAAAACTCTGTGCGCCGGCCGGTGTTGCGCCGAGGATCATTGCGGCCATTGCGGCCATTGCGGCAATGCCCAGGTCTAAGCGTGTCATCAACTGCATCATTGTCTCCCGCATTAAATAACGACTACGATTTCACGGTCTTCCGCGAGGAATTCGGTGGCGAGTCCCTGTCCGGAAGACAGTTCTTTGATATCGCGCAACGCTTCCTGGAACTCGGTTGCACCGGACACGACCACGGGTTGCGCCCGGGTGTTTATCAAAACCGGCAGGAAGGAAATCCGATCGATGCGTTTGCCGGAGACGCCGCATTTGACGATCATCGATTTTCGGCTGTCGGGCGCCCACGCATACCATTCGGCATATTCAGGATCGACCTGCATGGTATGAAACGCATGGCTTCTTCCGAGGGATTTGAGGCGCGTGGCGCGCACCGAGTTGGGAAGATCGAATGCGAAGTTTCCCATACTATAGAAGATCGCCTTGCCGCGGTAGACTTCGACGCCTTTGAGCACGTGCGGATGGTGTCCGAGTATCAGGTCGACCCCGGCGTCGATCGCCGCATGAGCGACTTCCTTCTGATACATCGCGATTGCGCCCGGGATGAAGTGTATGCCCCAGTGAAAGGAAGCCACGACGACATCTGTCTGAGACCGCACCTTCCTGACGTCCGCTTGCATCGCCTCCAGATCTTCCGGGTGGGCGTAGCTCAGGATGGCCGGTGGCGTGCCGGGTTGATAGTCGGTTTGCTGATAAAAAGTCGAAGCTCTCATCGGCGCGCATCCCGGCCGGCTTTCCCCAGCCTCCCATCCCGGGCGCAACACGGAGCAATACGCGAGATAGGCGATTCTCACGCCCTTGCGTTCGAAGATGACGGGCTTGCGGGCTTGCTCGATGTTCTCGCCCGCGCCGATCACGGCGAAGCCGTTGCTCCTGAGGGCGTCAATGGTGTCCAGCAGCGCGCCGGCGCCCATGTCCATGCAGTGGTTGCTCGCGAACGACATGACGTCGAAGCCGCCGCGTTTGAGCGCGTTCGCGTGTGCACGCGGGCACACTTCGGTCATCGGCACGCCGGGCACGAGATCGCGCGCCTGGGTATAACGGTCGGTGTAGTGCCGCTCGTTCTGGCCAAACGTGATGTCCGCTTCGTTCAGGATCGCGCCAGTGTGCGCGAACATGGACTCGGGGTCTTTGAAGAAGGCAGCCACATCTCCAACTGCATAGAGCGAAACGTCAGACGAGTTCATCTTGTTTTATCCTGATCGATGGGTAATCGCAACCCGCGCAAAATTCGTGGCGTCAACAATTAGGATGCTACACCAATCCTGTAAGCGCAGTCACGCATGCGGTGCTCATCTAAAGAGGTCTCATATCTGTCATGATTAAAGTCACCAGGGAAATTGGCGGCCGCATGCCAAGCTCAATCAGAATAGGCGACGCAGAAGCGGACGTTTCAAACGAGTCAGGGATGCAGCGATGCGCGGTGAAATTTGGCTGGCCACCCTAAGTCCGACTGTCGGTAGCGAAATTCAAAAGACACCACCCTGCGTGAGCGTGTCTCCTTCGGAAATGCACGACTATCTGTGAAGACCGCAATCGTCGCGCCGATGACACCAGGAAGCAAACCGGCGCCATAGCGGATAGCTGTGACGTTCCGGAAATAAACGGGACTGACTCTCTTGGTTCAGATTCGCGCGCTCGACAAAATACGCTTAAGCAAGAAAATAGGCACAACAACAGAAAAGACCTTGGCCGACGTACTCCATATTCGATGGTGCTGCGCGGGTGTGCGCATGCCGCTACGCCCTGAGTATCGTTGATTTAGAAGGCAAAGCTTGCCTGGACTGCTGGCTCAGCCAAGGAAAAATAACTTATTGATCTTGCAGTATTTATAGCGTAACATTAGCACTCTATTGCGTAGAGTGCTAATCAAGCTCGGCGCGATATCACCCTTCCAAATCAGGAGCTACCCCAATGAAAATCCGCCCTCTGCACGACCGTCTCATCGTCAAACGGCTGGAAGAAGAACGCAAGACCGCCTCAGGCATCGTCATTCCGGACAGCGCCGCCGAGAAACCCGAGCAAGGTGAAGTGAAAGCGCTAGGCAAGGGCAAGATTCAGGAAGACGGAAAAGCCCGCGCCATCGATCTTAAGGTCGGCGACCGCGTGTTGTTCGGGAAATATTCTGGGCAGACGGTAAAAGTCGACGGCGAAGAACTGCTCGTGATGCGCGAAGAAGACATCATGGGCGTGATCGAATAAACCAATCAGCAAACCAGGAGAAATTCACATGGCTTCAAAAGACGTTAAGTTTCACGACTCGGCCCGCAGCAAGCTCGTGGTGGGCGTCAATATTCTCGCCGACGCGGTCAAAGTGACCCTCGGCCCCAAAGGCCGCAACGTCGTGCTCGATCGCTCGTACGGCGCGCCGACGATTACCAAGGACGGCGTATCCGTTGCCAAAGAAATCGAACTCCTCGACAAGTTCGAAAACATGGGCGCTCAGATGGTGAAGGAAGTTGCAAGCAAGACTTCCGATATCGCCGGCGACGGCACCACCACCGCGACCGTGCTCGCGCAATCGATCGTCAAGGAAGGCATGAAGTTCGTTGCTGCCGGCATGAATCCGATGGACCTCAAGCGCGGCATCGACAAAGCCGTGGAAGCAATCGTGGCCGAACTGAAAAAGATTTCGAAGCCCACCACCACCAGCAAGGAAATAGCACAGGTCGCCTCGATCTCGGCTAATTCCGATACGTCCATCGGCGAGAAAATCGCCGCAGCGATGGACAAAGTCGGCAAGGAAGGCGTGATCACCGTCGAAGACGGAAAATCGCTGGAAATGGAGCTCGAAATCGTCGAAGGCATGCAGTTCGACCGCGGCTACCTGTCTCCGTACTTTATCAATAGCGCTGAAAAGCAGATGTGCGTGCTGGAAAATCCCTACATCCTGCTGTCGGAAAAGAAGATCTCCACGATTCGCGATCTGCTGCCGATACTCGAGCAGGTGGCAAAAGCCGGCAAGCCGCTGTTGCTGATCGCCGAAGACATCGACAGCGAAGCGCTGGCGACGCTGGTGGTGAACAATATCCGTGGCATTCTCAAAACCTGCGCCGTCAAAGCGCCGGGTTTCGGTGATCGCCGCAAAGCAATGCTTGAAGACCTCGCGATCCTCACCGGCGGAACCGTGATTGCC
>CAIVHG010000063.1 GCA_903905655.1 uncultured beta proteobacterium
ACATCTTCGTCGAGGAGGCGCTGGCGAGCCGCGCCTATGAGGACTGCGCGCTGCCGCTGGGTTTCGGCCAGACTATCTCGCACCCTTACATCGTGGCGCGCATGACGGAATTGCTGTGCTCGGGCAAGCGGCTGGGCAAGGTGCTTGAGATCGGCACCGGCTGCGGCTATCAGACCGCGGTGCTGGCACGTCTTGCGACCGAAGTCTACTCGGTAGAGCGGCTGTTGCCGCTGCTCGCCAAGGCACGCAAGAATCTGCGTGAACTGCGCATCACCAATATGCGGCTCAAGCACGCCGATGGCCACATCGGCATACCTGAAGCCGCGCCCTTTGATGCCATTATCATCACGGCGGCGGCGACGCACGTTCCGCAAGAACTGCAGGAGCAACTCGCCATGGGCGGGAAAATGGTCGTTCCCATGGGCGGGCGCCGGCAGCATCTGTGCGTGATTGAACGCGTGGCTCGCGGCTTCTCCAAATCCGAACTCGATGAAGTAAAATTCGTGCCCATGCTATCGGGCTTGAGCCAGTGATGACGGGACGCGCATGCGCTGCGCTGATCTGCCTGCGAAAGAGCTTGCGAGTTTGAACCGGCGGCGCCGGCACATCGTTGCGGGCGCCGGGTTGGCGTTCGCCTTGCTCTACGGCTGCTCCTCGCATTATCCGGCGCCGGTGAGTGAACCACCGTCGTCGGCAGCGAAGTCCGCACCGCGACCGGCTGCGGGTGCAAAACCCGCCGCACCGTCGTCAGGTACCGCGAAGCCAGCAGTGTCGCCGCCCAGCGTAACGGCGGATACAGCTGACGATCGTCCTGATTACTACACCGTCAAGCCTGGCGACACGCTCTACGCCATCGCGCTCGATCACGGTCTCAGCTACCGCGACATCGCGGAATGGAATCGCATCAGCAACCCGAATTCATTGCGCGCCGGTCAGCAGCTGCGCCTGCGCGCGCCGGATGCGGTAGCGACGAGCGTGACCCCGCTGCGGACCGTTCCGCGCGCCGAAGCCAGGCCGCTGCCAGACAGTGCCCAGGCAATTTCTCCAGCAGGAAGCGTCCCGCGTGCAAGTGAGGCGTTTAAGCCGCTGTTCAGGGCCGTCAAGGTGCCCTATACCGACCAGGCCTACGCTCAACTTTCAGGACAGGCGCAGGCGCCGGCGCCTGCGGCAGCAGTGTCCGCGCCCAAGCCTGAGGTGCGCGCCGAGGACAGGCCCGCGGCGGTGGCTGAGGACGACAAGGTGGACTGGGGCTGGCCGGTCGGCGGCAAGCTCGCCAACACCTTCAATGAAGCAGCGAATTTCAAGGGCATCGGAATTTCCGGCAAGCTCGGTCAGCCGGTAGCAGCAAGCGCGCCAGGCAGAGTGCTCTATAGCGGCGACGGCATCCGCGGCTACGGTAAGCTCATCATCATCAGGCATAACAAGGAATACCTGAGCGTGTATGCGCATAACAGCCAGCTGTTGGTGAAAGAGGGGCAAAACGTGTTGAAGGGCCAGAAGATCGCGGAGATGGGGAACTCGGATGCGCAGGAGGTCGCGCTGCATTTCGAGATTCGGCGTTTCGGCAAGCCCGTCGATCCGGTCAAGCTGCTGCCGCCGGCCTAAGTCCTGAAGTCCCTGACTGCGCGCTGCAAACGTTCTGCATCCTGCGTCTCGGCACGGCTTCCGTAACGCAATCGCACGTAGATTCCACTGATGTTTCGTATGGCGTGCGCAAGGTCTGGGCGTGCAGCGCAGGCGCGCTCGCCAAATGCCGTGGGTCCTTCGCTGGGCGCGCGCGCGATGCCGCGCCGCGCAAGCCGCGCACAGAAGCGCATATAGGCCGCGAGCGCTGCGTCCGCTGGCTTGGCGTTCAGCCGGTGCAGCAGCAACAGCGCCAGCAGCCCGACGATCGCTGCGGCGGCCACTGACATCAATGTCACCATCGTCGCCCACGTATCCTGCATGCCCACGCGCCGCATCAGGCTGCGCTGCTGGTCCTGTGCGTAGCCGATCACCGTTTGGTGCCATGAATTCTGCATCAGGTCCCAGGTCATGCGCACCTGTTGCAGCCATGCGTAATTGGCACCCAGCAGCGGCAGCAGTTCGAGTTGCGGCAGCGCCGCGGCGACCCCGGCTTCCACGCGCAACGGGGACACGGCGCCGGTCGGATCAATGCGCGTCCAGCCCGCGTCCCTGAGCCAGATTTCCACCCAGGCGTGGGCGTCCGCCTGGCGCACGATCAGATAGTTGCCGATGGTGTTGAATTCGCCGCCCTGATAGCCGGTGACGATGCGCGCCGGTATCCCCGCCGCGCGCATCAATACCGCGAATGCAGAGGCGTAGTGCTCGCAGAAACCGGCGCGCGTGCTGAACAGAAACTCGTCGACCGGGTCGTGATCGAGCGCCGGCGGCGTGGTGGTGTAGTAGTAATTCTGATTGCGGAACATGTTGAGCACGGCGCGCGCGTAGGCGCGCTCATCGGCTGCTGCTTTGCGCATGGTGCGCGCGAGTTCGGCCGCACGCGGATTGGCGTCATCCGGCAGCGCCAGCGCGCGCCTGAGTTCGTTGGGGGTGGGTTCCGCGTCGTCGCGATAACTCAGGTAAGAGGTCATCGAGTAGCGCAGCCGGCTGGTGACCGGAGTCTGGGAAAGCAGCTGGAAGTCATTCGTGAGCAGGGCGCGCGGTGCGGCGCGCGCCGGCAGATCGAGCGCGAACAGCCAGCGCCGCGCGTGCGGTTCGATTGTCACCGTATACGTGACCGGCGTAAGCGCAGCACTGAGCTCGCGGCGTGCAGGCGCCGCGCCGCGCACGGCGGACCAGGTGCGTCCGTCGAAATCCCACATCACGGGACCGCGCCAGTAAAGGCGGTTCAGCGGCGGCATCTGCCCGTCGAAATCCACACGGAAGGCGACCGCGTCGGACAGCAGCAGGTTGCTTACCGTGCCCGGCGCCATGGTGTCGGATAAGCCGGTCGCCGTGGCGCGGGCATCCTGCGGCAGGCCCCACAGCGGGGCGGAGAGGCGCGGAAACAGCATGAACAACACGCACATCAGCGGCAGCGCCTGTAGCAGCATGATGGCGGCGCCGCGCATCTGCTCGCGGTGAGCGGGATGCAGGCCGCGCATTTGCAGGCCGATCAGGGCCGCCGTGATCACCCACACGGCGCCCAGCATGTAGACGGCGGTTAGTATTTCCTGCGAGTACAGAAAATTAGTGACCACCAGAAAGTAGCAAAGAAACACCAGCACCATCGCATCACGCAGCGCCGCGAGTTCCAGCAGCTTGAGACAGAGCATGATGACGAGCAGCGCGAGCCCTGAGTCGCGGCCGAGGATGCGGCCGTACTGCAGGTAGGTGCCGCCCATGGCCACTGCGGCGATTATCATCAGCATCCACTTGGGAGGAAGGCGCAGCTGCGCGCGCGCGATATGGGTGCGCCAGGCGATGAGTGCAAGCGCAAGCAGCGTAGTCCAATGCGGCAGGCGCGCGGCGTGCGGGGCGCTGACCAGCAGCAGCGCCGCGATGAGCCACCACAGCTGGCGCGGCAACAGCGCTTGCGGTGCGCCAGCCGGCTTCATCGGGCTGCCTCGAACAATGCCAAGGCCTCGAGGCAGCGCTCGCGCTGTGCGCTGCCGGTGGCGAGCGCTATGCTGCCGCCGGGCAGACGCAATCCGAAGCGCTGCCCGCTCGCCTGCGCGTCGACGATCCAGCGCGCAAGGCGCGATAGCCTGCCTTCGACGCCAAGCGCTTGCGGCGTGTGTGCCCAGTCGATCCAGAGTTCGGAAGCCGATGCACCGCTGAACTGCTTGGTGAGCAGTTCTCCGCCGCGGGCGGCCGCTTTCCAGGCGATGCGGCGCGGCGCGTCTCCCGGATGATAAGCACGCAATCCGGAGAAATCATCTTGTTCAGGGCCCGGCGCGGCGCCGTGCTGCGTGCCGTTCGCTGCAGGTGGCAGCGGCGGGGCGCCGGCTTCGGCCTTTGGGTAGACGAGACAATGAATCTTGGGCTCTACATAGGCCCATGCGTAACACAAGCCGAGCGGGTAGCGCGTGTAGAGCGTGAGGCGTCCCGGCAGCAGGACACCGCGCCGCAGCGCCGGCACTGCGATGGCGATAGTCACGGCGTTGCTGGCCGGGATATCCACATACGCGAGGTGTACGCCGTCGCGGGCGATGCCTATGCCGTAGCGCGTCACGGCGCCCGGATTCTCGATGGTCAGGCTGAAGTGCGCCGTTCCTCCGGCGTGCACCGGCTGTGCGCGTCCGCCGATCACCGCAAGCTGTGCGAGATTGCGGTACGTGTAAAGCAGCGAATTGAAACCGAGCGCGGTCAGCAGAAAGGTCAGCGCAAAGCCCAGAGCGATGTTGTAGTTCGCGGATCCCGCGAGCATTAGCAGCAGCACGCCCGCATATGCGATGCCGTAGCGCGACGGCAGGATGAAAACCCGCCGCTGCACAAGCACGATGCGGCCGCTCTCGGGGCCACGCAACCGAAAGAGCCAGTGGGCAAGACTGTGCCTGAGCGCGGCGTACATCCTAAAAATATTCGTGAGCGGCGTGCGTGCCGGTAACTTTAAGGTGCGGCAGTCAGGGGATGGGAACGGCGGCGATGAGTTCGGCGCCGAGCTCGCTGCCCGCGACCGGCGCGTGGTCGCGCCCGGGGTGCAGCCGGTGGCCGACGACGCTCGGGAGTATGGCCTGCACGTCTTCCGGTTGGACTTCGCTGCGGTCGTTCATCAGGGCCCATGCGCGCGCCGCGTTGAGCAGCGCGAGGGAAGCGCGCGGCGACAGTCCATTCATGTAATCGGGGGAGCTGCGGCTGTGGTCGACCAACGCCTGAAGGTAATCGAGGAGGGCGGCGGAAACGTGCACCTTGCGCGCCTCACGCTGCAGCAGGACCATATCCTGCGGCTGCATGCAGGGCGCGAGCGTGGGCAGCAGATCGCGGCGGTCCACGCCGTTGAGCAGTGCGCGCTCGGCCTGGGCATCGGGATAGCCCAGCTCGACACGCATCAGAAAACGATCGAGCTGAGATTCCGGCAGCAGGAAGGTGCCGATCTGATGCGAAGGGTTTTGGGTCGCGATGACGAAGAACGGTTCGGGCAGGGCGCGCGTTTCGCCTTCTGCCGTGACCTGCTGCTCGCCCATCGCTTCGAGCAGCGCGCTTTGAGTCTTCGGGGTGGCGCGGTTAATCTCGTCGGCGAGGATCAGCTGTGCAAAGATCGGTCCGGGGTGGAAGCGGAAGGTGCTTGCATCGCGGTCGTAGACCGATACGCCGAGGATATCGGCGGGCAGCAGATCGCTGGTGAACTGGATGCGCTGGAATTGCAGGCCCAGTGTGATCGCCAGCGCATGCGCGAGCGTGGTCTTGCCGACGCCGGGGATGTCTTCGATCAGCAGGTGCCCGCGCGCAAGCATGCACGCGAGCGCGAGCCGGATCTGGCGTTCCTTGCCGAGGATTACCTCGCCGACCTGGCGGACGACGCTTTCAAGTTGGAGGCTCATGCGGCGATTTTAGCCCGGAAGACCTGGCCCACGATGCGCCGCAAGTCACGCCCGGGCGGACTGCGGCTGCGTGCCGGCCGTGTCAACTGAGCAGTACCGCAACAGCGACATTGCGTTTGTCGGCAGCCAGCACATTGTAGGTGCGGCAGGCGGCGCCGTTGTCCATCACTTCCAATCCGACTCGCGCATCCTTTAGACACTGCGCGAGGCGTGGATGGGGGAATTCAAGCCGGGCGCCGGTGCCCAGCAAGACGATCTCGGCGCTCAGGCCGAGCAGGAACTCGAAATGGCTGGCATCAAGGTCGCCGACCCGCGCGGGTCGCCAGGCTTCAATCACGCGCGTAGGGGTCACGATCAGGCTCTTCTCATAGCGCACCTGATTGACCATTACGTAGCCCGGGCCATAGGAACTGATAACGTTTAGGCCAACTGGCATGTCGAGTTCGAATTTCATGGCGCATGAATTAGATATGAGATCAGCGGTGCCGGGCGGGCCTTGCCCGCCTCCAGTTCAGGCGTCTTGCCTGAGGCGGTGCTCAGCGCGTCATTTGGCGCAACTGCGCGGCTCAGGTAAAATTATATGCTTTTTCACACTGTTAGCCCGGCGTAGCCACGATCATGGAAGAATTTCCACGCATAAAACGCCTTCCTCCCTACGTGTTCAACATCACTGGGGAACTCACGGCGGCGGCACGCAGCCAGGATTGGCACATGACTGCAGCCGTTTGGTAATCAGGTCGTTAAATTTCAAGAAACGCTCAATATGATGAAACCCATCCAGGTAGGTTTGCTCGGCATCGGCACGGTCGGCCGCGGCACTTTTGAAGTGCTGGCGCGCAACCAGGAAGAAATCATGCGCCGCGCCGGCCGCGGCATCGTGATCACGATGGTCGCCGACAAGGAGGTGGACAAGGCGCGCGCGCTGGTCAACGGCACGGCAACGGTCACTGCGGATGCATTCGAGGTCGTGAAAAATCCCGACATCGATATCGTGGTCGAGCTGATCGGCGGCACCACGGTGGCGCGCCAGCTGATACTGGAGGCGATCGCCAACGGCAAGCACGTCGTCACCGCCAACAAGGCGCTGCTCGCGCGCCACGGCAACGAAATCTTCGCGGCAGCCCAGCGCCACAACGTCATGGTGGCGTTCGAAGCCGCGGTGGCCGGTGGCATCCCGATCATCAAGGCGCTGCGCGAGGGATTGACCGCGAACCGCATCGAATGGATCGCCGGCATCATCAACGGCACCAGCAATTTCATCCTGTCCGAGATGCGCAGCCAGGGCCTGAGCTTTGAAACCGCGCTCAAGCAGGCGCAGGAACGCGGCTATGCGGAGGCCGACCCTACCTACGATATCGAAGGCATCGACGCCGCGCACAAGCTCACGATCATCGCCGCGATTTCGTTCGGCATCCCCATGCGCTTCGAAGATGCGTATACCGAGGGCATCTCCAGCCTGGCGGCGATGGACATACGCTACGCCGAGGAACTCGGCTACCGCATCAAGCTGCTCGGCATCACCAAGCGCACGCCCAAGGGCATCGAGCTGCGGGTGCACCCGACGCTGATCCCGGCGCGGCGCCTGATCGCCAACGTGGAAGGCGTCATGAACGCGATCCTGGTCCATGGCGACGCAGTCGGCGACACGCTCTACTACGGCGCCGGCGCCGGCTCCTATCCGACCGCCTCTTCGGTGATCGCGGACCTGGTGGACATCACGCGCATGCACACTGCCGATCCCGAACACCGCGTGCCGCATCTCGCGTTCCAGCCCGACCAGCTGTCGAGCATTCCGGTGCTGCCGATCACCGAGGTCGAGACCGCGTATTACCTGCGCATCCAGGTGCTCGACCGCCCCGGCGTGCTCGCCGACATCACGCGCATCCTCGCCGACAACGCGATCTCGATCGACGCAATGATGCAAAAGGAGCCCGCGGCCGGCAAAGAGCAGGCCGACATCATTATGCTCACGCACGTCACAGTCGAGAAGAACGTCGACGCCGCGATCGCCAAGATCGAAAAGCTGCCGGTCGTGGTGGGCAAGGTGACGCGCATCCGCATGGAACAACTCGGGACACAGTGAGCGCATCATGCGATACATAAGCACACGCGGCGCGGCGCCGGCCGCACAATTCTCGGACGTGCTGCTCGGCGGCCTGATGTCGGACGGCGGGCTCGCGATTCCGGAGTCCTATCCGCAGCTCTCGGCCACGCAGCTTGCTCAGTGGCGCACCCTCAGTTACCGCGAGCTCGCCCTCGAGATCATGCGGCTCTACGCCGACGACATAGCGGACGCGGAGCTGCGCCGCATCATTGACGCGACTTATACCGCAGCGGTCTTTCGCAGCGATGACATCACGCCGGTGCGGCAGCTGCAGCCCGGCGTTCATATCCTCGGCTTGTCGAACGGGCCGACGCTGGCATTCAAGGATGTGGCCATGCAGCTGCTGGGCGCCTTGTTCGAGCAGGCGCTGGCCCGCGAGCGGCGCGAGCTCAACATCCTAGGCGCGACTTCCGGCGACACCGGCTCGGCCGCCGAGTACGCGATGCGCGGCCGGCGCGGCGTCCGCGTATTCATGCTGTCGCCGCATCGCAGGATGAGCGCGTTCCAGACCGCGCAGATGTTCTCGCTGCAGGATCCGAACATCTACAACATCGCGATCCGCGGCGTGTTCGACGATTGCCAGGACATCGTCAAAGCGGTGAGCAACGACCTCGCCTTCAAGACGCGACATCACATCGGTACCGTCAATTCCATTAACTGGGCGCGCATCGTGGCGCAGGTGGTTTATTATTTCAAGGGCTATTTCGCGGTCACCCAATCGAATGAGCAGCAGGTTTCCTTTGCGGTGCCCACCGGCAACTTCGGCAATATCTGCGCGGGCCACATCGCCCGCTCCATGGGCCTGCCAATTCGCAACCTGATCCTTGCCACCAACGAGAACAACGTGCTCGACGAGTTTTTCCGCAGCGGCGTCTACCGGGTGCGTCCGTCCAACCAGGTGCACCAGACGAGCAGCCCGTCGATGGACATCTCGAAGGCGTCCAACTTCGAGCGCTTTGTCTACGATCTGACGGGGCGCAATGCTGCGCAGGTGCGCGAATTGTTTCACCAAGTGGAGCGCACCGGCCAGTTCGACCTTACGCGCACGCCGCACCATGCGCGGCTTGCGCAATTTGGTTTCGTCTCGGGTGCGAGTTCGCATGCCGACCGCCTGGAAACCATCCGCCGCGTCTACCGCGACAGCGGCCAGATGGTCGACACCCATACCGCTGACGGCATCAAGGTGGGGCTCGAGCATCAGGAAGCCGGCGTGCCGCTGGTATGCCTGGAAACCGCGCTGCCGGCTAAATTTTCCGAAACCATACGCGAGGCGCTGGGCCGCGATCCCGAGATTCCGAAGGGGCTGGAGAACCTGGAGCACTTGCCGCAGCGTTATACCGTGCTTGATGCCGACGTCGCGGCGGTCAAGGACTTCATCACTGGCAACAGCTAGTGTCCTCAGCGTGGCCCGTTTCCGCCTGCAGTACGGCGGTTGCGCGGGCGGCTCAGGCAAAGCGCATCGACAGATCGACTGCTTTGATATCCTTGGTGAGGCTGCCGATGGAAATGCGGTCTACGCCGGTCTCTGCGACGGCGCGCACATTCTGCAGAGTAATGCCACCCGATGCCTCCAGCTGTGCGCGCCCTTTTGCGATGCGCACTGCCTCGCGCATCTGATCCAGCGGCATGTTGTCGAGCAGGATCATGGTGGCGCCGCAGGCAAGCGCTGATCGCAGCTGCGCCAGGTTCTCGACTTCGATCTCGATCCACACGCCTGCCGGCGCGAGTCGCGACGCCGTTTGCAGCGCGGCTTCCACGCTGCCGGCGGCTGCGATGTGGTTTTCCTTAATCAGCATTGCGTCGTAGAGTCCGAGCCGGTGATTGCTGCCGCCGCCGATGCGCACCGCGTATTTCTGCGCGTAGCGCAGCCCGGGCAGGGTCTTACGGGTGTCGACGATCTTTGCTGAGGTGCCCGCAATTTCATCCACGTAGCGCCGCGTGACGGTGGCGACCGCTGACAGCATCTGTAGAAAGTTGAGCGCCGAGCGCTCTGCGGTGAGCAGCGCGCGCGCCTGGCCGTGTACGGCGCACAAGACGCTCCCGGCATCGACCACTGCGCCTTCATGCGCACGCCAGGCGACGGAGCACTCGGGAGCTAGCCTCTTCATGCACGCCTCGAACCAGGGGCCACCGCACAGCACTGCGCGCTCGCGGCAGGCGATGGTTGCGTCCGCGCGGGCGTCTGCAGCGATGAGCTGCGCAGTCCAGTCGCCACTGCCCACGTCTTCTGCGAGCGCGGCAGCGACATTGGCCGCGATTGCAGCAGCCAGGGTTTTCGAGTCTACAGATTCAGTGATGGTAGTCATTCGGAGTGGGGGAGCGTCCGCCGGTGCCTGCCGGCGAGCCTGCAAATGATGCGTGTGCGTTATTGGATGAGCCCGTTCTTGATCGCGTAATATGTTAGATCCGCGTTGGTCTTCATCTTCATCTTGTCCAGAATCCGCGAACGGTAGGTGCTGACAGTCTTGACGCTGAGGAAGAGTTCGGTTGCGATTGCGGATACGGCCTGGCCGGCGGAGAGCTTGCAGAAGACCTGGAATTCGCGTTCCGACAGATCAATGTGCAGTGGCCTCTGCGTGTCGGCATTGAGTCCCGCGGCCAGCTGTTCACCGAGCGCTGGGCTGACGTAGCGCCGGCCCTGGGCCACGGTGCGGATCGCGGTGACGAGCTGCTCCGGTGCGCCTTCCTTGCACACGTAACCGCTGGCGCCGGCGCGCAGCAGGTTCACCGCGTACTGGTCTTCCGGATGCATGCTCAGGATCAGCACCGCGAGCTGCGGCTTGGCGCGCTTGATCTGCTTGAGCGTATCGACGCCATTCATGTCGGGCATCGATATATCGAGCAGCACGATGTCGAACTCCGACTCGCGGACCATCTTGATTGTTTCCGCGCCTGAGCCGGCCTCGCCGGTCACGGACAGGTCTTCGTATTCCGCGAGCAGCGTTTTGAGGCCTGCCCGCACGATCTGGTGGTCATCAGCAACGAGAATGCGCGTAGTCATAGCTTCGTTATCCCGCGCAATGCGTTGAGCATTGCGCAATGGTTGCAACATTAACTGGAACAGCCTTAAACAACAAGGGGCCTTTCACAATCCTGGATCGCAAACTTTCTCAAGGTTGCCCTGCAGCCAGCGCATCCACGCACGGCAGCGTCGCATACACTCGCGTGCCACGGCCCTGCGCTCCATGCTCGACGGTGACTGAGCCTCCCATCTGCAGCGCACGCTCGCGCATGCTCAGCAGGCCGTGCGCCGTGGTAGCGTTTTGTGCTGCAGTCAGGTCGATGCCGATTCCGTCGTCAGTCACTTCCACTGCGATGTCTGAGCCTTCCTGGCGCACGCTGACCCTGATCGTGCTGGCCTGAGCGTGGCGCACTGCATTGTCCAGCGCCTCCTGCGCAATCCTGAACGCCGTGATCGCGCATCCTTCCCTGAGGCGCGGCAACGCGTCCGGCAGTTCGGTCGCGATCGCGATGCCGGTGCGCTGCGCGAGGTCGGTCGCGTAGATTTCGAGCGCTGCGCTCAAGCCGAGGCTGTCCAGCGCCGTTGGCCGCAGATCCTGGATGATGCTGCGCATCAGCTGCACTGTACTGCCCAGCACTGCGCCGGCGCGTATCAGCCGCTCGGCGAGCGGCGCATCCTGCGTGCGCTGGCGCACCCAGGCGATGTCCATGTTGACCGCAGTGAGATTGCTGCCGAGTTCGTCATGCAGTTTGCGGGCAACGCGCAGTCTTTCGGCTTCGCGCGACGTCAACAGGTGTCGCGACAGGCGCGTCGCATCGGCGCTGCGCAGTTCGAGGGCAGCCTCGTTCGCTGCGGAACCGGAATTGTCATTGCGGCGTGCTCCAGACGAGGCCGCGATCATGCAATAGCAGATGATCAACTGCGCGAGCAGGCCGGCGCCGGCGAGGTAGATGCAGAGCAGGTAGAGGCGCCCGCGATCCTGCAGCGCCTGTGCAGCTGCGGCCGCCCGCTGCTGTTCGTCGGCGCGCATGCTTTGCAGCGCTGCCTGCAGGGCGTTGGTCGCCTGCGCGTACTCCTGCGCTTGCGCGCGCGCAAAATAGACGATGGCGATCAGGAGCATAGTCGCGATCAGCATCCCTAACAGGACGATTGGACGCACGCGGGCCGTGCCCGGAAGCCCTAGTCTGAAAGTGTGCAGGCTCATGGTCTTATCGTTGACGGCAAATGCACGAGTCTTCCTGAATGGCGGGCGCTTAGCAACAGGTGGCGCTTGAAATACCAGGCTTGCGCCCCATTTGGGTTCTATCACCTTATCAGGAACTTCCATGCGCTTTGACAAATTTACGACCAAGTTTCAGCAGGCCTTCGCGGATGCGCAAAGCCTGGCGGTAGGGCGCGACAACCCCTATATCGAGCCGCAGCACCTGTTGGCCGCGCTGCTGCAGCAGGAGGACGGCGGCAGCGCGTCGCTGCTGGCACGCGCCGGTGTGAACGTGCAGGGCCTGAAAAACGACGTAATTGCCGCGCTCGAGCGCCTGCCCAAGGTGGAAGGACAGGCC
>CAIVHG010000064.1 GCA_903905655.1 uncultured beta proteobacterium
CATCCTGAATCGCCAGGATTACCGATTGCGTACAGTGGCCAAGTCCAAGGTTCAAAAAAAAACGACGAAACCGATGCCATCTTCGAGAACGTCAGACACGTGAACGCACTGGCCGATGCCGATCAGTATGACAGCGCACGCTAGTTGATACAGTTTTTCTCGCGCTAATTGGTATTGCTGGGCGTGACCATCGAACCGGTGCGGCGGATGTTGGTGCTTGGTACTTGGCTAGAACGGCTCGAGGTCGTCGAACAGGTCGAGTTGCCGTGGGGCGGAGTCGATGCCGGAGATAGCAGGACAGCACTGCTCGGCACGCTGACGATCAGCGTCGCGATAGTGGCGCGCGATGGGGACGCGATATGACGCCTCGAAGCGCCCGGCCAATTCGTAGAGGAATTCGACGAGTTCGAGCGCGTCCTCGCCGGACAGATTGGGCAGCGGAAGTTTGATGGACAGGGCGTCCATGGTTGGGGGGCCGCGCGGTGCTGGTCAGCGCGAACGCGCGGTGCGGCGCGCGCTGTTGCTGGGCTGGGTTTGGTTGAACACCTCGAGGTAGAGTTTTTCGTCGAGCTTGGCGACTTGGCGCTGGGCGCCGGCGCTCAGGAGTTCGGCGGCCAGATTGGTCAGGACGCGGTAATTGCCCAGGGCATGCTCGCACAGGGTGTGTTTGAGTTCCGTGGTCATCAGCGCGGCATTGCCGGCGCTGGCCAACAGGTGATCCAGGCAGGCCGCGAGTTCGTCGCGACTGGCGCGCTCGAGCGCGAGCCGGGTCCGGATGCGGCTGCCCAGCGGCTGCAGTTCATCGCGGCGCAGCTTCTCGGTGAGCCGGCCGTCGCCGGCCAGGACCACAGCGATGAGTTGCCGCGAGTCGAAGCAGGCACTGCCGAGCAGGCGCAATTCGCACAGCACGGGCGCGCTGAGTTCTTGCGCCTCGTCGATGATCAACAGGCAGCGCGAGGCCGTGCCTTGCAGGTGGGCGAGCCAGCGCTCGCGCAGGGTCTTGAAACCACCCCACCGGTTGTGGGGTTTGAGGGCGATGCCGAAGATCTCGCCCATCTCGCGGTAGAAGTCGGCGAGGTTGCTCTGCGGATGGCAGATCACCCCGAGGCTCAGATCGGGCAGCCGCTCGAGGCGGGCGGTGAGGATGCGCAGCGCCACGCTCTTGCCGATGCCCGGATCGCCGGCGATGAGGGCGAAGCCGCCCTCGCGCACCAGCGCGTGCTCGATGCGCCAGCAGAAATCCGCGACCTTGGGCGCGACGAACAACGCCTCGATCGGTAGCTCGGGGGTGAACGGATTCCACTTCAGTCCGTATACGGCCAGCAATTCGTTCATGGGGTCTCCTCGTCGGCGATGGGGATATAGGCGGGGGGCAGCCCGTTGGCGCAGTACTCGGCCATGAGTTGCTTGAGCAGCGGTGCCGGACCGGCGCTGGCCGGCGCCGGGCTGGGTGGTGCGCTGACCGCAGTCAGGGGGCGGCGCACCGCGTTGGCATTCGCGGCCTTGTCCAGCGGATAGAGCGCGCAGAGGATGTTGTCGTTGGCTTCATCGATCAGGTCCACCAGGCGCAGATCCCAGCGTGCATAGCGCAGCCAGATTTGCTGCAGGTGGCGGTAGCGGGCGGGAATCTCCAGCCGCGTGCCCTCGAGCCTGACCGTGCCATCGGTGCGGCGTTGCGTGCGTTTGACTTTGCGGCGAAAGGCGCAGCGCAGCGCGGCGCTGTCCGGGCAGTCGCGCCCGACGTTCTTGCCGCTCATGAAGCGCTCGAGCGGGGTGCAGCCAAGTTCCTCGTGTTCGCGGCGGTTGCAATCGAATTCGACCCACGCCTGCGTGGCCTCATTCAGATAGTCGAGGGTGAGTTCCTCCACGCCCTCGAGCATCGGCATCAGGCGTCCCTCAACGACCCCCCAAAAGCGCTCCTGCTTAGCATTCGTCGCTGGCGTATACGGCAGGGTGGTCTCGTGCAGGATGCTCAGATCACGCAGCCCGCGCGTAAACTCCTCGGCAATCATCGCCGCGCCGTTATCGGACATCGCCATCCTTGGCAGGCCCCGCTTTTGCAGCGCCTGGCTGAAGCCATGCACCAGACTTTCAACCCCGACATCCAGGTACCATTGGGCGTGACAGACGAGCCGCGAATGGTCGTCCAGGATGCCGAGCAGCTGCGGGGTGACGAAGCGACCGTCGCGCGTCACCACCTTGCGCGAGCCACCGTGGAAGTCGAAGTGAAACAGCGCATTGACGTGCTCGACTTCGTAGCTGCGCACCTCCCTGGGTTCGAGTTGCGCGGCGGCAGCGAAGGCGCTGGCGGCGCGCGGGAGGCGGCGCTGCTTGAGCAAGCCTTGGGCCCGCATGTAGCGTGCGAGCGTGGCGTAGGAAGGAAACGGTTGTTGCGCAGCGGCGCCGACGCGCAGATTGTCGTAGTGCAATTGGAACGACCAGCTGGGGTGGGCCTGGTGTTGCGCCGCGATGGCTACGCTCAGCGCTGGCGGTAACACGCGGCGGGTGCCGCGATCGCTGCGCAGGCGGCGCTTGAGCACCGCCACCGGATCATCGACCCGGCGCGCGGCGTAGAACCAGCGGCGGATCGTCGACAGGCCGAAGCGCACGCTTTGTTCGCTGTCAGGATGTTGCCAGTGCCGGGTACTCAAGGCGAGCAGCGCTGCGTGCAGTTCGCCCGGTGCGGGTGGTGCTGCCAAGAGCGGACCCACGATCGCGAAGCGCAGCCGCGCCCAGCGATCGCGGTCACGCCGATCGTGTTGTTTGCTCATCGGTTGGCTCCCTTGCGCGGCGAACCACTCGCCGCTTATTCGGAAGGCATCTTAGAGCGGGTTCAGAGCGCGCGTGCGGTCAACTTCTGCGGGTGGCGGGGCACGGCTCAACGCAGCTCAAAGAGCGTGCTCGCCGTGCGCGTGGAGAGCGGTGCGATGAAGCCAAGCAGGCGCCCAAGCTGTTGCCCGCAATCGGCCGTGGCGAAACGCTCGAACAGGCTCAGCGGCAACTGCTGTACGGCCACCGGCGGCATCAGGCGCGCCCGGGCGACTTGCCAGAACGCGGTGTGCACAAATACCTCCTGCCACCAGAGGCGCCACCGCTGCAGGGTGCGTCGCGGTACGGTCAGCACCAGGTCGAGCGCGGTCAGGCGCCGCTCGCTCAACCCCTGCTGCATGCAGGCAGTGAGCGCCACGACTGCGCCCAGGTAAACGTGCCGCCCCAGATAGCGCAGCGATGGCGGGGTGGTCCGTTTGCGGCACGCCTCGTCGGCACAGCAGAAACTCCAGCGCCAGCCGTAATCCTCGCTCAGCCCGGGGCCACCGCCGCGTGGCTTGCGCGGATAGCGCGCCAGGTGCAGCCGCGCGCCGCACAGCGGACAACCACGCGCGCGGCATTGCGTGGCCAGATCCTGATCGAAGCAACAGAGAAGATCGGTAAACGGCCTACCATCAGTTTGAACGCACAACATGCAGAACCCTCCTCGGTCATTGCGGTACGGTTGAGCCACGCCAAGTGCTGGCGCCGGTGCGCTCGCCGGCGTGGGCTGTGCGCGGTATCATTGTACGAACGATAGGCTCAGGATTGCTTGCATGGGCAAGGTTAGAATGGATCGAAGGCAGCACGTGCGCGGCGTGCAACGCCCCACGCCAGTAGTACACACGCCGCTGGCATCGGCCATGAAGCATCTTTCCGATGCGCAGTTGCTGGCCAAACTCTTGAGTTACGGTATCGCGCTGGACCGACCGGCACTGGCGCAATTATGTGAACAGCATCTCGACGCTGGGCGAGTCGCCCAGCGACTGATCGGCCCGACCAAATTCAAGGGCAAGAGCGGCCAATCCGACATTCATCGGATCGAAGATTGCGTGGCGAACCTGTGGCAGCGCTGGTTCCCGGAACTGCCGTCTTTCGATCGGTTGGAAGAAAGAATGCTGGCCGGTCATGCCTTGCTCGAGCATCGGGACGTGGCCGGCGCGTGTCGAATCTGGCTGGAGGGATGGGACGAGGTCCTGGCCCTGCTCGAACGCACGGGCAGCACCTCACTGGAGCAACTCGACCGCCAGTTCAGTGGCGGCGAGTTCGTGCTCAACTGGGCCGAAGACCTGGACCATGTCCTGTGGAATGCCGGGTTGGACGACCCCCAGTTTCTGAAGACAAGAATTGCCCACTGCGAAGTGGCCCTGCAGCGAATTACAACAGACGACACATTCTTCACCGCGAGCCGTCGTCACGCTCTGGCCGAGTCCTATTTCGAGCTGGGTGAAATGGACCAGGCCGACGCGCTGTATCGCGAGTGGTTAAGCGCCGACCCGCAATGGGGCTGGGGTTGGATCGGTTGGGCGAACTGTTATCGATTCGCGCGTCCGGAGATGAAGAACCTGGACCGCGCCGAACAGATACTGCTCGAAGGCCGCGCCGTCGATCAAGTACGCAATCCGGGCCAATTGAGCGAGCACTTGGCCAGCCTGTACCGACACCAAGGTCGAGCGCAAGAAGCGCAGCTACTCGGCCCGACGCAGCCAAGCCACGGCACCCCACGCAGCGGACCGAAGGTCGGCAGAAATGATCCCTGCCCCTGCGGCAGCGGAAAGAAGTTCAAGAAGTGCTGCGGCGGCGCCACCGCGGCGGTGTAATTCAGAAACGCCAACACGTCGTCGCACCAGCGCTTTTGCACGATCCGCGAGATAACCTCGTCAGAGATTATCGAATACCGCGCCCAGAATTCGGGCTAAACGTATCAGCTATTCTGCTCAGGCAGACGGAATCAGTCTATCGCCTTGCGACCCATACTTGAATCGCGAATGTTCGCCAATCGGGCGCCCCCGACACCAAATTGACGACCAGTCCCCTGCGAGGGGACCCACTTTAGTCCTGAGGATTCCTAAATTGTCCTGTATTTGGTGATGTTGTATTTTTGCGACAGATCG
>CAIVHG010000065.1 GCA_903905655.1 uncultured beta proteobacterium
GGAAGCGCGCCAGTGCACTCGCTGCCGCCCCGGATCGCTACGGGAACGCCGTGTCGCGAGTGCGCGCGGACTCGTTACTGGCGAAGCCAGCGGTTTGCGGGAAGCGCGCCAGTGCACTCGCTCCCGCCCCGGATCGCTACGCGAACGCCGTGTCGCGAGTGCGGGTCACACTCGCCGCTGCGAAGTGTAACTAAATCGACGATGTTTACATGGCGGAATGGCGGGTGTGACCCGCCCTACGTCGAAAGGCGCGCAGCGTACCAGCCGTTGTAGGGCGGGTTACACCCGCCATTCGGCGGCCGCAGTGCGCTCGACGCTGACAAAAAATCGCCGGCATTGCGCCGGCGCTATCTGGAGTGCAGTGAGCGTTGCTGCGCTTACTTGGAGGAGACTCCGGAGTTCTTGAGCACGCCGGCAAGCCGCTTGTAGTCTTCGCGCATCATCTGCTCGAATTCGTGCGTGGTCATCGGCTGTGGCTCGACGCTCAGTTTCGTCATGCGGTCGAGTATCACCGGGTCCTTCAGCAGCGTGTTTATCGCGCTGTTGAGGCGATTGACGACCGGACGCGGAATGCCCGCGGGCCCGAGCACGCCGTACCAGCCCGCATATGAATATCCGGGATAGCTCTCGGCGAGCGTGGGCAGATCCGGCACGATGGGCGAGCGCTTCAAGGACGTGACCGCCAGCATGCGCAGCCGCCCTTCCTTCAAGTACGCCGGCGCAGCCGCCATCGGTATGGTGGAGGCCTGGATGCGCCCCGCGATGGTCTCGATGATGGGCTCGGAGTTGGACTTGTATGGCACGTGCAGCATCTGCAGGCCCGCCGCGTTCGCGAACAAGGCCATCGCGAGATGCGTGGAGCTGCCGGTGCCGGCCGAGCCGTAGTTGTACTTTCCGGGGCTCGCTTTCACGTAACCGACGAATTCGGCCACACTCTTCGCCGGAAGATTCGCGTTGATCAGCAGTACCAATCCTCCGGCGAGTCCGACGTGTGCGATTGCCGAAAAGTCCTTGATCGGATCATAGGGCGGCTTGTCTGCAACCAGCGCGCCGATCAAATGACTGGTCGCTCCCATCAGCAGCGTGCGTCCGTCGGGCGTGGCCTTTGCAAGCACACCCGAGCCTAGCGCGCCACCCGCGCCCGGGCGGTTCTCGATGATCACCGTCTGGCCGAGCGCCGTGCCGAGCTCGGTGGAGAAGCTGCGCGCCAGCAGTTCCTGCGCGCCGCCCGCGGCAAACGGCACGATCATGCGCATCGGACGGTTATCTCTTTTTTGCGCGTGTGCGGAGGAGGGCAAGAGCTGCAGGCCCGCGCAGGCCAGCGCCATCAGCGCAAGCGCGAGCACGCGAGGTGCTTTCATGATTTTCGAGCTGCCATGCTTCATTGGTTGTTTGCTCCTGACTTAGTGCTTATCCGTAAATAGTGATATACTGTTTTCCCATCGTGTTTCCATGGAAGGTGCTGGCCGATGGGAAAAGCTCGTGTGGCCTCATGGGTAGTCTCCGATGAGTTCTGGTCGCGGGTTGAGCCGTTGCTGCCACCC
>CAIVHG010000066.1 GCA_903905655.1 uncultured beta proteobacterium
CGTCGCGAGAGAGAAATTGTCACCAAACACCGCGCGATTGACCGCTTGTCGGGCCGGCGATACAGTCGTCGGTGCCGGAAAAAGTGGTTTCAAATTCCTGATCCCGCCGCGATGATTCGCACGGAGGCTGCTGCAATCGAGCCCAAAAAACAATCGCGTTTTGATCGCAACCGATGATCCCGTGCAACGGAATGCAGTCGACGATGACGATCGCGCACGGGCCCGCGCCGGTTGTGGCATGATGGTCTCACAACAAACTGCCGGCTGCACCGGCGACCGTCGCAAGCCGTGAGTCTGGAGGAGAAATCAGATGTTGCGAGTCACGATTGTATTGGGCTGTCTCATGATCGCCTTTGCGGCGTTCGCCGCCGATGAAGCCGGCACTTATCCGCGACGCCCGGTGCGTCTGATCAATCCGTATCCGCCCGGGGGTGCCAGCGATCCTTCGTGCCGACTACTCGCGGACTCGTTGACGAAGTCGTTGGGCCAGCAATTCGTGGTGGACAATCGCGGCGGTGCCGCGGGCAATATCGGCGCCGCACTCGTGGCGAAAGCCGCCCCTGACGGCTACGTGCTGTTGTTTGCGTCGGGCACGATATTCACCATCAATTTGTTATGCGGTGCACCGCATAACAAATTTAATGCGGCGAACTCCGTTATGCGAAGTTAATCGCGCACAACTGAATTCCGTCGCCAGTCGTCCATAGCGGTGGGCCGCGTCGCCGTGGCACGAACGCTCCGCATAATAATTACGTCCTCCTGCCTGGCAACAGGTCTTTTAAGGAGGTCGTCATGCTATCTGAGTTCTTCGTTGCACCCGAGCGAATCCAAGCGATTCGCAGCGGTCCCGCTGGTGGTCTAGTTGAAGGTTTCGCCCAAGAGCTGTTCCAGCGTGGTTACGCTGAGATTTCCGCGCGCCGGCACATTCGAGCGGCGGAACACCTCATGCATTGGGCTGATCGCCGAGGTTTGTCCGCGCAAGATCTGGACGACCGAGTTCTCGATCGATTCGATGAGCACCTAATCTTACTGTGTTATAAGAAACAAGCTATTATGCGCTCATCTTCAACCAACCTGTCAAGGCGAAGATGGACGCGAGAGTGGAAAGGTTCGAGGAATATGTGTCGATGATAGCCGGTCAGCTTGGGCATGCGGATCGTGTGGGGCCGTTTCGCGGCTACTGCGCGGGTCTGATGCTGCCAGGGGAACGCAAGAGCGTCGAGCCGATGGCGGCACGTGTGGCACCGACCGAAGTGCGTTCTGCGCATCAGCGGCTGCATCATTTCGTGGCCGATGCAGCATGGTCGGACACGGCGGTACTCGGAACGGTGCGCGAACACGTGCTGCAGGCAGCAGCCAAGCGGGTGGGTGTTCCCGAGGTGCTGATCATCGACGACACGGGCTTTCCCAAACAAGGGACGCACTCGGTGGGAGTGGCCCGGCAATACTGCGGGCAGTTGGGCAAACAGGACAACTGCCAGGTGGCGGTGAGTCTGTCGTTGGCAAACGAGCAGTTCAGCGTACCGATCGGCTACCGGCTGTATCTGCCGAAAGACTGGAGCGCTGACCTGCAGCGGCGCAAGAAGGCCAAGGTGCCCGAAGACATCAAGTTCGCCACCAAGCCTGAGATCGCGATGGGCCTGATTGATGAGGCGATCACTGCCGGGGTGGCGCCCAAGATCGCGGTGGCGGACGCCGGCTACGGGATCGATACCGCGTTTCGGGATCATCTCACCGAGCGCGGACTTCGATACGTGGTTGGCGTAACCGGCGCGGTGAGCGTGTGGCCCGAAGGGACCGCGCCGCTGCCGCCCGCGCCCTGGTGCGGTCGAGGGATCAAGCCGACGCGACTGCGCCGCGATGCGCAGCACAAGCCCATTTCTCTGAAGACACTGGCGATGGCACTCGCCCCGCGACAATGGAAGAAAGTCACTTGGCGCGAAGGCACGAATCGGGCGTTGAACTCGCGCTTTGCAGCAGTGAGAGTACGCTGCGCTCACCGCGACTACTTGAGCGCCGAACTGCGCCCGCAACAATGGCTCCTGATCGAGTGGCCCAAGGGCGACGCAGAACCGCTCAAATACTTCCTGTCCACCCTTGCGGCCAAGACGTCGATCCAGGAATTGGTCCGAGTGGCCAAACTGCGCTGGCGCATCGAGCGCGACTATCAGGAACTCAAGCAGGAATTCGGGCTGGATCATTTCGAGGGACGCAGTTGGCGCGGATTCCATCATCACGCAACGCTCTCGATTGCGGCATACGGGTTCCTCCTCACCGAGCGCTTCGCGTATCCAAAAAAAACTCTGCAAGACCCGCTACTGGGCCCGATCCCTGCCTTACCCGCCGACTTCAGGCCCCGCGGCTCCCCTGCGGCGGCAGCGACACGTCCCGGACTCGATCGCAACACTGCGCTTAGAACTGGCAGCAGCGCTGATCGCAAGACTATCTTACTGCCCATGCTGCGGAAAACGCGTTGAGACATTATTAACACAGTAAGA
>CAIVHG010000067.1 GCA_903905655.1 uncultured beta proteobacterium
AGCGTGTAGCCATCGGGCGCAGCCCGGGATACCGATTCCGCACCGATGTTGCCGGCAGCCCCCGCACGGTTCTCGACGATGGCCGGCTGCCCCCATTTCCCTGCATCTTATCGGCGAGGATGCGCGTTACGGCGTCAAGCTGGGAGCCGGGCGGAAACGGAATAATGATCTTGATGAGCTTGGCGGGATAGTCCTGCGCATTGGCGCTGAGTGACAATGCCAGTGCGCCGCAGAGCACAGAGCCCGCCGACCAAAACCTTACTCGTTCTCGTGTAAAGGTAATCATGTCTTCCCCAGGTGAGCCAAGCGGAAAGGAAAGCTAACGTGCCTCTATCCGCGCGTTCGGCTGGCGCGATGTTTTTGCGCATATCCAGCGCCACCGGGCAGTGCGCCCGGAGAATAATGCACCGATGCGCGGCCGATGGCAATTCCGGTTGCGACGCTCGCAACACCGGCTAAGATGAAGATCATCGGATTCAGCAGGTCGACCCCCTGCTACGCTGACTGCGCTCCAACGCTGGTTCAATACGATTGCGATTGAGCACATTGGCAACCGTGTCACGCCCCGCCTTGTGCCAAAGGGGGGCTAGCGCGCCGTGGACCTGCGTATAGTCCCTCTATGCGGTGCCCGTTCAGCGTCGGAGAAGCGAAAGCGCTTGCCGCGCGAACTCTCATTGAACAGGCGGTGCTCAGCTTGGAGGAACTCGATGACGATCAGTTGCTGGAGATAGACCACGCCAGAGCGCACGCTTGGGGCATGTATTGTTTAGTGCGGCTGCGCTCATAGATGGTGGCGCGGTTATTTGACTGGCCCTTCGGGTCTAATGTATTCTCAAAAGCTATATCAAGTGGTGCGCAAACCTCGACGCGCCCGGGCATACCTACCAAAGGAGATCATGCATGAACGCAGTCAACGACCCGTCGCGCGCCGCCCTGGCGGGTGTAAAAGTCATCGATCTTACGCAGTTCGAGAGCGGAACTTCGTGCACCGAGTCGCTGGCTTGGATGGGGGCCGATGTCATCAAGGTGGAGGAGCCAACCAAGGGCGATCAGGGCCGCGGGGCTTCGACCGACAAGGCGGGCGTCGATTCCTACTATTTCATGGTGCTCAATGCCAACAAGCGCAGCGTGACGCTCAATCTCAAGGAAGCGCGCGGCAAGGAAATCCTGCGCGACCTGATCAAGCACGGCGATGTGTTCGTCGAGAACTTCGGACCAGGCGTGATCGAGAAGCTGGGCTTCAGCTACGACGTGGTCAAGCAGATCAACCCGCGCATCATCTACGCACAGATCAAAGGTTTCGCGCCGGACGGCCCGTTCAAGGATTATCTTTCCTTCGACATGATCGCGCAGGCGGTCGGCGGCTCGGTGGCGATTACGGGAGAGCCCGGCATGCCGCCGGTGCGGCCGGGTCCGACGATCGGCGACACCGGCGCCGGCCTGCACACCGTGATCGGCATACTCGGCGCTCTCTATCAGCGGCAGACTACCGGCACCGGCCAGCGCGTCGAGGTGTCGATGCAGGACGCGGTCATCAACTTCAGCCGCATCGCTTACTCCAGCCTGGCGCTGTGGGGAAGCCAGCCGCCGCGCAACGGCAGTCAGAGCATCATGCTCACGACTTCGCCGAGCAACATCTATAAGTGCAAGGGCGGAGGTCCCAACGACTACTGCTTTATTTACTGCACCCGGGCCGGCAACCATCAGTGGGATCGCCTGCTCAAGATCATCGGCCACGAGGAGCTGATCGGCGATCCGCGCTTCAGTTCTCCGCGCGAGCGTTTCCTGCACCTCAAGGAGGTCGACGCCCTGATCTCGGAGTGGACCATCAATTATGACAAGCGCCAGGTGATGGTGACACTGGGCTCTGCCGGCGTGCCCGCGGGCGCGGTGTTCGACAATGTGGAACTGCGGGACGACCCTGACCTCAGGAAGCGCGGCATGTTCGTCACTGTCAAGCACCCGGTGCGCGGCGATTTCACCATGCCCGGCTGGCCGGTCAAGATGTCGAATTCCAACGTGACGGTCGTGACCGCGCCGCTGCTCGGCGAGCACAACGAGCAGATCTACAGCGAGCTACTCGGCATGACGCACGATGAGATCGCGAAACTGAAAGCGGAAAAAGTCATTTA
>CAIVHG010000068.1 GCA_903905655.1 uncultured beta proteobacterium
CGAAGAACACCCGGTAGTTCTCCGTCGTGAGGCCGCTCTCGTCGCTGCCGCGGAGCGGAAAGAGCGGCGCCAGCCCGCCGAATTCTCCCGGGTACATGAGGGATGCTGCGACCACGATCAGCGCCGGCAGCGCGAAGAACAGCAGCAGGTAGACGAACGGCGGGCCGCCGATCAGCCACTTTGCCATGCGTTGTGCGGAGTCGCCCATGGCCTGTTAATCCAGGACGAAGTGCCCCGCGTCGCTCTGCCAGGCGAGCTGCACGGGGTCTCCGATGTCGAATGCGCGCGCGCGTCCCGCGCTGGCGTTGGGCAGCAGCGCTTCGAGCTTGTGCCCGCTGTCGAGCGTAACCATGTAGGTCGTGACATCGCCCACATAGACCTGTTCGTGCACCGTGCCGCGGAAGCGGTTGACCAGCGCCGGAGGCAGTTCGGCATCGGCGGCGTAGATGCGCACCATCTCCGGACGCAGCGCAAGCACGCCGCGAGCTCCCGCAGCGATGCCCGCCCTCGCTGGTGCGGCGAGCGCACCCAGGTCGGCGCCTTCGAGGGCGAGCGTGTCGCCGACGGCGGATGTCACCGTAGCGGCGATCAGATTGCAGTTGCCAATGAAATCCGCGACGAAGCGATTGCTCGGGTTGCGGTAGATCTTTGCCGGCTCATCGAGCTGCTCCACGCGGCCTTGGTTCATGACCGCAATGCGATGCGACAGCGCGAGCGCTTCGGCCTGCGAGTGCGTGACGAACACGAAGGTGACCCCGATGTCCCGCTGCAGGCTGATCAACTCGACCTGCATTTGCTCGCGCAGCTTGGCATCGAGCGCGCCCAGCGGCTCGTCGAGCAACAGCAGGCGGGGGCGGTTGACGAGCGAGCGCGCCAGTGCGACGCGCTGCTTCTGCCCCCCGGAAAGCTCATGCGGCAGATGGCGCGCCTTGTCGGGCAGATGCACCAGTGCAAGCATGTCTTTAACCTTGGCGGCGATCTCCTCGGCGGGCTTGCCCGCCATGCGCAGTGGAAAGGCCACGTTGTCGGCGACCGTCATGTGCGGAAACAGCGCATAGCTCTGGAACACCGTGTGAATCGGGCGCCGTTCCGGCGGGGTGCGGGCGAGATCCTTGCCGTCGAGCAGGATGGCGCCGCCATCGGGCTGATCGAAGCCGGCGATCATCCTCAGCAGCGTGGTTTTGCCGCAGCCCGAGGGCCCGAGCAGCGTAAAGAATTCGCCGGCCTCGATGTCGATGCTCACGTTGTCGATCGCAGTGAGCTCACCGAAGCGACGCGTTACATTGCGGATCTCAAGTAGCGCCATGGGACGCGGCTGTGTGTACAAGAAAAGCGAATTCTAGCAACTTTCGCCGTCTCCGATCTGCGCAGGGGAGGCCTAGCGCAGGCTCACTGCAGATGTGTCCACGCGAGCGCGGCCAGCAGTACGGCGAGCAGCACTGCTGCCGCGGCCAGCAATCGATTCTGTTTCTGCTGTGCGCGCACCAGCTGTTCCACCTGCTGCTGCAGCGGCTCGCTGTGACGCTCCTGCAGGTAGCCATGGATAAGGCGCGGCAGCTCGGGCGCAAGCATGCCCCACTTCGGCAGTTCGGCGCGCATGCGGCGTGCGAACCCGCGCCAGCCGATCTGATCCGACATCCAGCGTTCCAGAAACGGCTTGGCCGTCGCCCACAAATCGAGCTCGGGGTCGAGGTCGCGTCCCAGGCCTTCGATGTTGAGCAGCGTCTTTTGCAGCAGCACGAGCTGCGGCTGGACTTCGATGTTGAAGCGGCGCGAGGTCTGAAACAGCCGCAGCAGCAGGCGGCCGAACGAGATCTCCTGCAGGGGCTTGGCGAAAATCGGCTCGCATACGGCGCGGATCGCGGCTTCGAATTCATCGACCCGGGTGTCCTTGGGCGCCCATCCGGATTCGACGTGGGCTTCGGCCACCGCGCGGTAGTCGCGTTGGAAGAACGCGAGAAAATTGCGCGCGAGATAGCTCTTGTCGACGTCGGTTAGCGTGCCCATGATGCCGAAATCGAGCGCGATGTAGCGCCCGTCGGGCGCCACGAAGATGTTGCCGGGATGCATGTCGGCGTGGAAGAAGCCGTCGCGGAACACCTGCGTGAAAAAGATTTCCACGCCGGCGCGCGCCAGCTGCTTGATGTCGATGCCCTGCTCGCGCAGCTCGGCCACGCGCGAGATGGGCGTGCCGTGCATGCGCTCCATCACCATCACTTCGGTCGAGCAGTAATCCCAGTAGATTTCCGGAACGATCAGCAGCGGCGAGTTCTCGAAATTACGCCGCAGCTGGCTCGCATTGGCGGCCTCGCGCATCAGGTCGAGCTCGTGTTCGAGGTGCTTGGCGAATTCGGCGACCACTTCGTGCGGACGCAGCCGCTTGCCGTCGGCCCACAGCATTTCGACGAGGCTGGCGCCGGTGTCGAGCAGTTTCACATCCTCGTCGATCACGTGCTCGATGCTCGGACGCAGGATCTTGACTGCGGCCTCGCGGCCGTCCGGCAGCTGCGCAAAATGCACCTGCGCGACCGAAGCGCTGGCGACCGCCACCGGATCGAACTCTGCAAACACTTCGTTCACGGGCCGCCCGTAAGCACGGGCGAGCGCTGCGCTCGCGAGCTCCGGCGCGAATGGAGGCACCTGGTCCTGCAGCTTGGCGAGCTCTTCGGCGAGATCGGGCGGCAGGATATCGCGGCGCGTCGAGAGCACTTGCCCGAACTTGACGAAGATCGGGCCCAGGGCTTCGAGCGCGAGCCGCAGCCGCACCGCGCGCGGCAACTCGAAGCGGCGCCAGAACAGCACGCGCTGCAGAAACGTGCGCAGGCCGCGCACGCGCTCGTGGCCGAGGAAGAATTCGTCGAGCCCGAAACGCAGGCTTACCGCGAATATTTTGAACAGGCGCAGCACGCTCGGTGATCCCGGTTAGGCAAAGCCACTATGTAGACAAAGTTCAGGCATACGCGCGGGGCTCACCGCACCTCAGTTACGCGCAGCGATGCGCGCGATGCGCTGCTCTAGCCGCGCTACGTCATCGCGCAGCACATCGACTGCGCGAGTAAAGCTCTCGATATCGGATTTGGCCGCGAGCAGCGGCTGCTCGTCGGTCCAGTAGAGCGCCGCCGAGCGCGCGAGGTGCGCGGCGCCTTCGCGCTGCCAGCGCAGGATTGCGCTGCCGGCCTGCGCGAGGCGATGTGCCGCGATATCGCCGACGATGTGGCTCAGGTCTTCTTCGGCATCCCAGCGCAGGTTTTGCACGATGGCGAGGATCTCGCGCGCGAACTCGGTATCGCCTTCGACGCGACCTTCACGCCAGGCGTTCTGGTCACCGGCGAGCAAACGCAGCGCAACGGCGGGTGAGAAGCTGATCTGCACATCGGGCGCGCCAGGGTCTGCTTCTGCCACCTCGCCGCTGTCGCAGACGACAAGAGTAAACGCCCACAGTTGCCCGTCGAAACGCACGCGCTTGCCGGCGAACGGCTTGAGGCGCGCGCGCGGCCAGGCGGCGCTACGCAACAGATGGTTGATTGCGGAGACGAGCGGTGCACGTAAAAAACCGGCAAGCCCCGCGTTGGCGCCTGCCGGTTCCTGTGCCAGCCCTTCAAGCGGCATGCGTCAATCCTGCTGGATACCGCAGATCAGCCAGCCGCTCGTGCCGGTGACGGGTTTCTCGAGGTGCCACAGTTCGCTGAATGGCGCGGCCGCTCCCTGCTCCTGCTCGCGGATCATGCCGGAAAAGCGCACGCTCGCGATGTACAGGTCGCCTTCGGTCACCACCTCCAGTACCTCGGCATTCAGCGTGACGACTTCGGTGTGCTGCGGGGCGGATCCATCGGCCTTGAGTTGCGCGGCGATCTGCTCATAGAGCCCGGTCGTCATGAAGTCGCGCAGCATGCTCAGGTCGCGCTTGTCATTCGCCGCTTGCAGCTGCGTGAAGTTGAGCTTGGCATGGTGCGCGAATTGCTCAGCATCGAATCCGGGCGGAAAGCGCGGTGCAGCCGGCTCAGGTGCAGCGCCGGGGTTGCCCCAGTCCGTGGAAAGTCCGGGAGCGGGCGTCGTGCCAGGGCTGCCCCAGGCCGGTTTGAGTCCCGGGGCCGGCGCAGAGCCAGGAGAGTCGCCGGCGTACTGCAGCGGAGGTGCTTCTCGCTTCGAGCGCAGCAGGCGGAACGCAAACATCGCCGCGACGGCGAGCAGCACGATCATCAGCAGGCCCGAGGCGCCGCCATTGTGCATGAACAACGAAGCGAGGCCGGCGCCGAGCGCGAGCCCTGCAAGCGGACCCAGCCAGCGGCTCATGCCCGAAGGCTGAGCGGGTCGAGCAGCGGGGGCAGGGGCGGGCTGCGCCTGCTGTGGTGCGCGCGGTGCGGAATACGGCGTGATGCTGCGCTGCCGGCCGAAGCTGCCGCCGCCGCCGAGCCGCGCTGCCTGCGCATCGGCCGCGATGAGCCCCAAGCTCAGGAGCGCAACTGCCACCATCAACATCCTTTTCATACGCACGTCCTTTGTCGGTTTGACCGGGGGGTAATTGTAGTCTGTTACGCCCGGGGGGGGCCTAGAATTTGAAACCCTTGTGCAGCGCCACCACTCCGGCGCTCAGGTTGTGGAAATCCACGCGCTCGAAACCGACGCTTTCCATCAGTTTCTTGAGTTCCTGCTGGCCGGGGTGCATGCGGATCGATTCGGCGAGATAACGGTAGCTTTGGTCGTCCTGCACGAGCAACTTGCCGAGCAGCGGCAGGATCTTGAACGAGTACGCATCGTAGAGCGGCTGCAGCGGCTTCCAGACGCTGGAGAACTCGAGCACCAGCAGCCGGCCGCCGGGGCGCAGCACGCGCAGCATTTCGGCGAGGGCGCGGTCCTTGTGCGTCATGTTGCGCAAGCCGAAGGCCACGCTCACGCAGTCGAAGTAATCGCTGCGAAACGGCAGCTTTTCGGCGTCGCATTGCACGGCGGGCGCGGCGATGCCCGCATCGAGCAGGCGGTCGCGGCCGCGTTCAAGCATCGCGGCATTGATGTCGGTGAGCACGACCTCGCCGCTGGCGCCGACGCGGTGTGCGAGCAGCTTGGTGAGATCGCCGGTGCCGCCGGCGATGTCGAGCGCGCGCTGGCCCGGCCGCAAACCACTGTGCTCCACGGCAAAGCGTTTCCACAAACGATGCAGCCCCGCCGACATCACGTCGTTCATCAAGTCGTAGCGCGCTGCGACCGAATCGAACACGCCGGCAACGCGGCGCGCTTTTTCGTCCTCGGGGACGCTCTGAAAGCCGAAATCTGTGGTCTTGCTCATCGGGGGTAGTGTATATGTTCGGACTAGTGAATGATCGCGGAAGGATTGCGCGAGGGCAGGCGCTGCGGCTGAGGGCTAGCGCAG
>CAIVHG010000069.1 GCA_903905655.1 uncultured beta proteobacterium
GATCTGCGCGCTGCGCCGCGCGTGGCTTAAGGCAAATCGCCGAGAAATTTGGCGATCTCGGTGTGGTCGGCTTTGCCGCCGAGTGCAGACTCTGCCTCTTTCCAGACCTGGAGGCAGGCGTGCCCGAGTTTCGCCTCGACCTTGAATGCATCGGCCACTTCCATGGCGAGCGTGAGGTCCTTCGCCATCAGGCCGAGCGCAAAGCCGGCGTCGTACTTCTTGTTCAGAACGAACTGCGCGATCTTGTTCTCCGTGCTGTTGCTGCGCCCGGAGGATGCATTCAATATGTTGATGAGCACCTGCGGCGCGATGCCGAAGCGCTGGCCGATGATGACCGCTTCCGCGGCCGTCGCCAGGCTGGCCGCAGAACAATAGTTGTTGAGCGCCTTCGCGGCGTGACCCGAGCCCAGCGATCCCACGTGAAAGCGCTTGCCCATGGGCGCAAGCAGCGGGTCGCAGCGCTCCACCAGCGCTTGTTCACCGCCGGTCATGATCGCGAGCGTGGCTGCGAGCGCGCCCTTGACGCCTCCCGACACCGGCGCGTCCATGAACAGCATGCCGCGCTGCGCGAGCTTTTCTCCCAGCGCGCGGGTGCCGATCGGCGAGGAGGAACTCATTTCGACGATGACGCTGCCGGGCGCCAGCGTCTTCAGCACGCAGTCGTCGTCCTTAGCGCTGCCGAGCAACACCTTCTCGACGATGCGGCCGTCGAGAAGAATGGTGATGATGACATTGCAGTTGCGTCCGATTTCTTCGAGGCTGGCAGCGGCGCTGCCACCCTGGGTGGAAACGAAGCGCTCGACCTTAGGGCGGTCGATGTCATAAATCTGAACTGACCACCCGGCTTTGACGAGATGCGAGGCCATGGGATAACCCATGTTGCCGATGCCGATGAAGCCGATCTTTGCAGTGCGCGGATCGAGCGCGGGGCCGCTGGCCGAGGGACTGTTAGGCATGAATGACTCCGTTTAGATCGTGGGGTGGGCCTAGGGGCGCAGGGCTTCGACCAACTCGCGTACGTTGGTCAATGTTTCCAGCTTGAGTATCAGCTCCACCGCTTTGTCGGTTTTCGCTTTGCCCAGCACGGAGGTCGTGACCAGGCGGAATTTCGCCTCGATGTCGCCGTCGGTCGGATTCAGATAGCGGCGGCGCGCGCTGCGGTCGTCTTCCTGCGTGACCGTCTTGCCGTCGTTGAGCGTGATCGTGACGCGGGCGCGGCTGTGCTTGGGGTACTCCGCTTCGTACTGCTCGTTTTCAGTGATGCGCACTTTCTCGGCGGCGGCCCAGACCCTGCGGTCGGTGAGCATCTCGGGGCGGAACGCCGGCCCCAGCAGCGAGGCCGGATCCTTGGTGCAAACCGCGACCGCTAGGCAATACGGCAGGCTTGCGCGTGCCGCGATTTCATTTTCCGGATGCGCCTGGTTGAAGATCGCCGTGCGCTTCATGCAGTTGGCGTGGATCTCCTTGATGTCTTCCGCCTTGATGTCGTGCTTGGTGATGAGATCGAAGGTCGCATCGAGCGCCGTGGTGAGCGGGCCGACCGTCGCATAGTGCTTGGTCACGACGGCATCGAGGATCTCCCACTTCTCGAACTTGCCATCGGGGGTGATGCCTTCGGTGAGCCGCTCCGGGAACGATTCGTTGGAGATGACAGGCAGCCAGCCGCCGGCGATATCGTGCATGCCGGTGACGCCGCGCGCCGCCATGTCGGCGGCGAGCACGCCGGCAGCGCACGATTGACCGCCGATCAGCCACTTGATGCTGCCGCCTTCGTCGTTGGCGCGCGCCATGCAGGTGGGCAGCAGATTGAGGACGATGCCGATGGTGTTATTCATGGCGTTGGCGTCGAGGCCGGCGATATTCGCAGAGGCACACCCGGCACCGATCCCGCCATAGAGGCCGGGCGTCCACCAGCCGCGATAGAACGCGCTGGGGAAGAGTGCGCGGCCAACGCGGAGTTCGATCTCGTAGCCCGCGACCACCGCGGCGAGCAGCGCGGCACCGCTATAGCCTTCGCGCTCGGCAAGCGCCAGCACCGGCGGCACGATCTCGTTTCCCGGGTGCGCGGTGGCGCGTGAAGCGGCGTCCGACAACTCCAGGCCGTGTATGTAGGCCGCGTGCGCAAAGCTCGCGAGTGCGACACTCGTCTTCTCACCGCCTGGGAACAGCGTTGCTTCGGGCCGGCCTCCTTGTGCGTGCACATAGGCGCGGATGGCGTCCGAGATTCCCCCTGAATATCCGCCTACCAGACAGGCGAGAGTGTCGAACACGCGCTGACGCGAGCGCACCAGAATTTCGCGCGGCAGATTGTCCGCGCGCAGGCCGGCCGCGGCCTTGCCCAGTAAAGCGAGTATATCGGTTGCAGCATTCATATTAGTCCCTGACTTTAGTTGTTGATGTGAGTCGGCCTCGCGGGCAGCGCCACGGACAAATACCCCGGCTCGGCGTATTGAGATAGAGCAGCGGAGCGTGTTGCTGGCGGTGCCTGGTGGGCCAGTTTGTCTGGCGGCTGGCGCGCGCTCCCGCACGCGCCATTCTTTCTCACCCGGCTGCCGCGGCGTGGGCAAAACCTGGAAACAATTATGCCACAATCGCGTCGCGGGTATTGCGTCTGCGGCGCGCCGTCGCGCGCACCGCATAGCGCTTGGGTGGAAGCTGCGCTATTTCTTTTCCATCTCGGCAAAGGTTTCTTTTGCGATGCGGAAGCCGTCGATGCCAGCCGGCACGCCGGCGTAACAGGCGACCTGCAACAGCACTTCCTTGATCTCTTCCTTGGTGACGCCGTTGGTGAACGACGATCGTATGTGCAGCTTCAGTTCGTGCGGCCGGTTGAGTATGACGAGCATCCCGATGTTGAGCAGGCTGCGCGTCTTGCGCGGCAATCCGGGCCGGCTCCAGATCGTACCCCAGGCCGATTCGGTGGCGAATTCCTGCATTGCGAGCGCGAATTCATCCGCACCCTTGATCGATTTATCGACGTACTCCGCACCGAGCACTTCCTTGCGGATTTTGAGACCTTTTTCAAACAACTCGCTTGCCATGATAGACCTTTCGATATTAACGCCCCAATCGGGCCTGACACTCATTATGACTCAACCCGAAGCGCGTTGCGCTGCCTGTCGCTGTCGCTGCCGGTGGCTGCGCATCACCGCCCCTCATCACTCGATCGGGCGGTCCTCGTTGGCGATCAGGCGCAGCACGCCGAAGAACCGCTCGACCACGATGACCAGGATGGCTGCGAACAGGATCATGACGCCGGACACGGCAGTGACGATCGGATCCGACCCATGCGAGGCGAAGCCGAAGATCTCCGCCGGCAGTGTGGTGCGGTCGGGCAGCGCAGTGAACAGCGAGATCGTGACCTCATCGAATGAGATGAGGAAGGCAAACAGGATTCCCGCTACCGCGCCGGGGGCGATCATCGGCAGGATGACCAGGCGCAGTGTCTGCCACGGCGAGGCGCCCAGGCTGGCGCTCGCGGTCTCGATCTGGCGGTCGATGCCGGCGAGGCTGGCCATGGTGAGCCTCAGCACGTACGGCAGGGTGATGAGCAGGTGGCCGGCCACCAGACCATAGGGAGAACTCGGCACGCTGATGGTAGCGACCACCTGCAGCAGCGCGATGGCGAGCACGATATGGGGCAGCGCGATTGGCATCATGAGCAGGCTCACGATCGCCTCGCGCCCGCGAAAGCGGTAGCGCGCCAGCACCAGCGCAGCCGCGATCCCCAGCACGCCGGAGACGATGGCGACGAAGGTCGCCACCTCGAGGCTGAACACGAATCCGCCGGTGAAATACGAGTTCTCGAGCGCCGCCTTGTACCAGCGCAGTCCAAAGGAGGCTGGCGGGAAGCGCACATACCCTTCGTTGGTAAAGGAGACCACCAGGATGACGGTCAACGGCATCAGCATGAAGCACGCGAACGCGATCGCGAAGACGCGGCGCGCCGTACGCCAGAAAGCGCTGCCGATCATTGCGGCACCGTGTGCTTTGTGCCGCGCTCGGCTGCCAGCGTGATGAGCTTGACGATGATGAGCGTCATGGCGAGCAGCACGAAAGCGATCGCCGCTCCGGCGTGCCAGTTCGCAAGCAGCAGGTTCTGTTGATAGACGAGGTAGGCGAGCGTTTTGCGCGACGAGCCCCCCAGCAGTACCGGCGTGCTGAAAGCGGTCATCGAGATGGCGAATACGATCACACTGCCCGAAAGCACGCCCGGCAGGCTCAGCTTGAACAGCACGTCGCGGAAGATGCGCCAGTTGGACGCACCTAGGGAAGCGGCCGCCGCGAGCAAGCGCTTGTCGACCTTGACCAGCGAGGCGTTGAGCGAAAGCACCATGAACGGTATGTAGATGTGCATGAGGCCGAGCACGATGGCAGTGTCGGTATGCATCAGTGACAATTTGTAGTCTTCAGGGAGCAGCGCGTTGATCGCGCCGTTTGGGCTCAGGATGACGATCCAGCCGTAGGTGCGCACGATCACGCTCACGAACAGAGGCGAGACCACCAGGAACAGAAAAACGCGCCGCCAGCGGCTCTGCGAGAAATACAGATAAAGCGCTGCGGGGTAGCCGACCATCAGCGCGACCAGCGTTGTGATGAGGCTGATGCGCAGCGTGCGCAGCATGATCTCCCAATAGAAGTCGTCGCTGAGAAAGTCCGTGTAGTTGGAAAGCGTGAAGTGCGTCGCGCCGCCGCTCTCCACCGTGAAGCTGTTGACGAACACCGCGATCATCGGGACCACGAAGAACAGCGCCGCGATGAGCAGCGCCGGGGCCAGCATCAGCGCGGCCGTTCTGCCGCTGGTGAATTGCGGCAGGTTGGAGGCCGCGCTGCTGCCGCGTGGCTCAGCCATGTGCGTCCGCGGGAAGCAGCGAGCCCGCTCCGGGTTCCCATCCGACCTGCACGGCGTCGCCGGCTGCGACTGGCTCGCCGCCCGTGCCCAGACGGTAGGCCAGCAGTTCGCCGATGTCGGTCTTGACGCGCATGTTGACAATGGCGCCGATATAAATAACTTCCACCACCGTGCCGCGCACCGAATTTGTGCTCGCCGGATTGCGCGTGATCTTGAGTTCCTCAGGCCGCAGAAACAGCACCCACGACCGCGAGCTGCCTGCCGCGGGCCGGCTGCAAGCGAAACGCTGTCCTTGCACCTCGAACACGCCAGGGGCGCTGAGCGTGCCATTTAGGGCGTTGGAGCGTCCGATGAAATTCGCGACGAACATCGAGCGCGGGCTCTGATAGATCTCGGTGGGTGTGCCCACCTGCTCCAGGCGCCCGTGATTGAGGATGGCGATGCGGTCCGCAGCGCCGAACGCCTCTTCCTGGTCGTGGGTCACGAAGATCGTGGTGACGCCGGTGGTGCGCTGGATGCGCTTGAGTTCGTTCCTCATCTCTTCGCGCAGACGCGCATCGAGGTTCGACAGCGGTTCATCGAGCAGCAGCAGCCGCGGCTCGATCGCCAGCGCGCGCGCAATGGCGACCCGCTGCTGCTCGCCGCCGGACATCTGGCGCGGGTAGCGGTCGCCCTTGCCCTCCAGCCGCACCAGCGCCAGCAGTTCGTTCACGCGCCGCTCGATGTCGGCCGCCTCGCGCTTTCTCAGCTTGAGGCCGTAACCCACGTTTTGCGCGGCCGTCATGTGGGGAAACAGCGCGTAATTCTGAAACACGACACCCATCTGGCGTTGCTGCGGCGGCATCATGGTCACGTCCTGGCCGCCGAGCAGCACGCGCCCGCCGCCGGCGCGGGTGAAACCGGCGACAATGCCCAGCGTAGTCGTCTTGCCGCAGCCCGAAGGCCCGAGCAGGCAGAAAAATTCGCCCGCCTGCATGCTGAGCGTGAGTGGGTGCAGGGCCTGCACCGCGCCGTACGAGACTTCGACGCGGTCCAGTTCTAGATACGCATTCACATTGTGCCTCGCCGTCTTCTTATTTCTTGTTCTAGCGCCGAGCGGTCTTGTTTAGCAGGCGCGCACCATTAGCGACGGGTGCGTGCGCGCCTACGATTTTGTTTCGGGTGCGGCGCGCTTGGCATCGGCCCCGGGAGTCACGACCTCGAGCGTGTCCCACTTGCCGTCCTTGACCACGTAGACCGTGACCGGTCCGTTTTTCAGATCGCCTTTGGCATCGAAGGCAATCGGGCCGATGATTCCCTGATAATCGGTCTTGCCGACTTCGGGCAGGAACTTCGCGGGATCCGTAGAGCCTGCGCGTTTCATGGCTTCGACCAGCACATAAACGGCGTCGTAGCCCATGGGCGCAAACAGTTCGACCTCGATGTGAAACTGCGCTTTGAATTTCTCCAGGAAGCGGCTGCCGCCTGGCATGCGCTCCTTGGGCAGGCCGGGCATCGAGGCGAGCACGCCTTCGGCGGCGGCGCCGGCAAGCTTGATCAGGTTGGGCGTCTGTATGCCATCGCCGCCCATAAAGCGAGCCTTGAGGCCAAGCTCAGCCATCTGTTTTACCATCGGGCCGGCCTGCGGATCGATGCCGCCGAAGAATATGAGGTCGGGCTGCAAACCTTTTACCTTGGTCAGGATCGCCTTGAAATCGGTGTCCTTGTCAGAGGTGTGCTCGCGGGCGACTAGCTGCGCCCCGCCCGCTTTGATCGCAGCCTCGAAGGTATCGGCGATACCCTGGCCGTACGCAGTGCTGTCGTCGATCACTGCCACCTTGTGTGGTTTGAGCGTGGCGAGAGCGAACTGGGCAGCGACGGGACCCTGTTGATCGTCGTTCGCGACTACTCGAAACGTGGTCTTGAATCCCTGCTGCGTGTATTTTGGATTGGTGGAGGAAGGTGAGATCTGCGGGATGCCGGCATCGGCATAGACCTTGGACGCGGGAATCGATGCTCCGGAATTGAAGTGCCCTACTACGCCGGCTACCTTGGCGTCGACCAGTTTTTGCGCGACGGTCGCCGCCTTGGTCGGGTTTGCCTCGTCGTCCTCGGCGAGCAGTTCCAGCTTGATCTTCCTGCCGCCGATAGTGAGGCCGGCCGCGTTGATATCCTGCACGGCGAGCTGCGCTCCGTTGCGGATGTCGACGCCGATGTGCGCCTGCGGGCCAGTGATGGGAGCGGCCAGTCCGATTTTGACGACATCATTCGCTGTGTCGCCCGGTTGCTTGCCGCAGCCCGCGACCATGAGTCCGATCGCAACCAGCAAGGCGGCGCCGAAGGCGCGTGCACTAGTCATAGCAAATATCAATGGCATGAATGGCGCTCCGGGTTGCGAGCGATTATCCGCACGCGTAAAAGAGTTGTCAATTTGGAAAGCCCGTGCGCGGCCTGTCCGCTCATAGAGTACGGACACACCTCGTGCGCGCCGTGTGCAGCCAGTGAGCAGCGGGTGCTTTGCATGTGCATGGCGGCCGATGCTGCAACAGGAGAAACGGCGCATCCGGAGCTGGACACGCCGTATACATGTCTTACTTGGCCTTGCCCATCATGTAATCGACGATGGCTTTCACATCGGCGTCCGACAGCGTGCTGTTGCCGCCTTTGGCGATCATCGCGGTACCGGGTTTGCCCTGCAGCGCGGACTTGTAAAGCGCGTCCTTGCCTAACTTGATGCGCGGCGCCCATGCGGCTTTGTCACCGAGCTTCGGCGCTCCGCTGACACCGGCATCGTGGCACGCGAAGCAGGTGCTCTTGTAGTTCTGTTCGGCGGTGGCGGCAACTGCAGTGCTCGCGGCGAGCAGCGCAGCGCTGGCGAGTAGGGCCGTGAAAACGGACTTCATGAAGACTCCTTGAATGTTGAGGAAATGAGCGCGCATCATAGCAAATACCGCCCTCGTCTTCCATTAACGCACGGCGCAATCGAGCGTGTCGTACAGCTCCTGCAGGGTCGCGATGGGCGGGAGGCAATGCGATCCGTGGCACAGCCATGCGCCGGCCTGGGCCGGCTTGTCGAGCGCTGCTGGCAGGCCGGCCGCCGCTTCCGGGATTGCGAGGATCAGCGCGTGCGGCAGGTAGCGCACGGCGAGTTCGTGCTGCCAGCGCGCGGCGTCAGCGCCGCGCAGTACGACGATGTCCGGCGGCGTCAGGTTCTCGGCAAGCGCAAGGCATAAGCTGGTGCACGCGTTCGCCTGCTGCCGCAGCAGCGGCATGAAAGCGGCAAGTGTGCGCTGCGCCGCCTCCAGATAACGCGGCTCGCACAGTATATGTCCCAATCGCTGCAGCGCGCAGGCGGCAATCCCGTTGCCGGAAGGCGTGGCGTTATCGTGCCCGGTCTTGCTGCGCTCAATCAGGCGTTCGTGGTCGTGACTCACGAAATAGAAGCCACCAAGTTCGCGATCTTCAAACTGCTCGAGCAGCACATCGGCGAGCTCGCGCGCCCAGATCAGGTCCTCCAAGCGAAAATCGGTTTGCAGGAGCTCGAGCAGCGCATCGAGCAGGAACGCATAGTCGTCGAGGTACGCGTTCAGATGGGCCGTTCCGTCCTTGTACGTTGCGAGCAGGCGCTTGCGGCCGGACGCGGGATCATCGGCCGCGATCCGCAGCTTGGCGCGTATGAATGCAGTCGCTGCGCGCGCCGATGCGAGCCATTCCGGCCGGCCATAGATGCGCGCAGCGTGCGCCATGCCCTTGATCATGAGCGCGTTCCAGCTGGTGAGTATCTTTTCATCGCGGCCCGGCGCAATGCGCCGGGAGCGCATTGCAAAGAGCTTGCCGCGTGCGGAATCGAGCAGCGACTGTCCCTCATCGACCGTGAGGCCCGCGCGCTGCGCGACATATGCGAGCGGTTGCCTCACCCGCAGGTGCCAGTATTCCTCCTCGAAATTGGGCGGGCCATCGAGTCCATAGTGCGGTATTGCGACCGCGTATTCTGCGGCGCTCAGCGCGGCCTGCACCTCCTCCGGCGTCCACACGTAAAACTTGCCCTCCTCATGCTCGGAGTCGGCGTCCAGCGAGGAGTAGTAGCCGCCTTCCGGCGCCTGCATTTCGCGCATCACCCACGCCGCCGTAGCATCGACGACGCACGCATAAAGGGGCTCGCGCCCATTAAGCCACAAGTCGCTGTAGAGTCGCAGCAACGGCCCATTGTCATAGAGCATCTTCTCGAAATGCGGAATCGTCCACTGCGCGTCTACGCTATAGCGGCTGAACCCGCCACCGAGCTGATCATAGATCCCGCCTTCTGCCATCTTGGTGAGCGTGAGCTTTACCATGCCGTGCGCATAATCGTCGCGCGTCGCGGCAGCCTGCTGCAGGCAGAACTCGAGCTCGTAAGGATGCGGAAACTTCGGTTGCGCGCCGAGACCGCCATCAGTCTCGTCGTATACGCGCTTCAATTCGCGCAGCGCCAGGTCTAGCGGCGCGAATTGAAGCGCAGCGTCGCCCGCGGGCGGCATCAGTTGGCGCGCCAGCGCTTCATGCAGCGCCGTCGCATGTTGTGCGATCTCCTCGCGCCGTTCGCGATAGGCGTTCGCTATTTGCGGCAGCAGATCCAGAAAACCCGGCATGCCGTGGCGCGCGGTCTTGGGGAAATACGTGCCGCCGAAAAATGGGGTCTGATCGGGCGTGAGGAACATGGTGAGCGGCCAGCCGCCGTTGCGTTGAGTCAGCAGCGCGTGGGCGGTCTGATAGATATGGTCGAGGTCGGGCCGCTCTTCACGGTCGACTTTGATGTTGATGTAAAGCTGGTTCATGCGCGCCGCCACTGCCGCGTCTTCGAAGGACTCGTGGGCCATCACATGGCACCAATGGCACGCAGAATATCCGATCGACAGCAGGATCGGCTTGTCCTGAATACGCGCAACTGTGAGTGCTTGCTCTCCCCACGGATACCAGTCTACGGGGTTTTGCGCATGCTGCTGCAGGTAGGGGCTGGTTTCCAGTGCGAGGCGATTGGGCATGGAGGTGCTGCGCTGAGAACGCTATGAATTAGACCCGATCACCGTCCATGGCTGCAGATAATCGAGCCGGTCCCCGGAATGCACGAGAACCTCGCGCACCGATTTTTTGCGCCACACCTGGAGCGTGATGCGCGCGCCGGCAGAGCCGGTCGCCCACAGCGCGCGATAGAACTCGGCCTGCGATGCGACTGCCTCGCCGCCCACCGCAAGGATGATGTCTCCGCGCTGCAGCCCTGCGCGTTGCGCGGGCGCATCGGGTTGTACTTGATTGACCACGACGTGTCCGCGCGCATTCTCGGTGTGGACCCCGAGCCATGGGCGCGACTGGCGGCGCCGGCCATAGGCTTTGAGTTCCGGCAGTATCGGAATGAGCTGATCGGTCGGCACGAACATGTTGCCCGGAAACGCCGCGCCGGCTTCGATGGCATCGCCGACCCACAGCGAGCCGATGCCGATCAGCTTGCCGTGCCGGTCGACGAGCGCCGCGCCGCTGTGTTGCTCGCGCGCGGGCGCCGTGAATATGGCATCGTCGAGCGCATATTCCCACCAGCCGGTGAACGCGCGCCGTCCCACGACAGCGGCGTGCGAAAGTCCGCCGGCAGCGGGATGCGCGGCGATGGCAACGGCCTGCATTTCATGGGCATCGGCGCTGCTTCCGAAGGGCAGCGGCGCGCACGCCAGCGGTTGTGCGCTGCGCACCAGCCCGAAGCCTGTCGCATGATCGAAGCCCGCCACCGTTCCCGGCAGCACGCGGCCATCGCCGGTCACGATCAGTATCGATTGAGCCTCGACCAACAGGTAGCCGATGGTGACGATGAGACCGCTCTCCTCGATCACGACGCCGGTGCCTTCGCGCTGCGTGCCCAGCGTCTGAGCGGTGCGCGCGCTGTCCGGTACGCTGATGCCGAGTTTCACGATCGCGGCCGCAGCCCCGCTGTAGTCGGTGTCGGCCGCGCTGAGGTTAAGCGCGCCCCAGGTAGCCCATGCAGCAGTGGTCAGCGATAACGCCATGAGACCTTAATGGGCGGTGGTGGAGCGCGGTAGCGCGCATTAGCGGCGCGCGCCGAAAGCTGCGTTACGGTGCGGGACCGACTTCTCAAAAAACGCAGAAGAGTGACGAGCATGGCACGCGGCGCGTAATACCCGTTGGCGACGCTAAATTATCGCACGCGGTACAAGCCGCTGTGGCGCAGTGCGCCACAGCGGCCAGTGGATCAATCCGTGACCGCGCCGCGACTCGCCGTAGACACGAGTTTGGCGTATTTGGCCATGACCCCACGCGTGTAGCGCGGTTGCGGCGCTTTCCATGCGCGCCTGCGTTTGGCGAGTTCCGCCGCAGGCACATTCAGCTGCAGCAAGCGGCGTTCGGCATCGATGGTGATGGAATCGCCTTCCTGCACCAGCGCAATGGTGCCGCCGACGGCCGCCTCAGGCGCCACGTGGCCCACCACCATGCCATAGGTTCCACCGGAGAACCGTCCGTCGGTGATGAGTCCTACATCTTCGGCATGGCCCGCGCCGACCAGCGCGGAAGTGGGCGAAAGCATCTCGCGCATTCCGGGACCGCCCTTCGGTCCTTCGTAGCGGATGACGAGCACATCCCCGGAATTAATCTTCTCGCCGAGAATCGCTGCCATGCACGCTTCCTCGGACTCGAACACGCGCGCCGGTCCGGTGATGCGCGGATTCTTGAGCCCGGTGATCTTGGCGACCGCGCCCTCGGTCGCGAGGTTGCCCTTGAGAATCGCCAGATGCCCGTGTGCATACATCGGCTTATCCCAGGGGCGGATCACGTCCTGGCTCTTGCTCGGCGCCGCGGGCACACCCTTCAGGAACTGACCGATGGTGCGCCCGGTGATGGTCATGCAGTCCGCATGCAGCAGATCGTGTTCGAGCAGCATCTTCATCACCTGCGGTATGCCGCCCACCTTGTGCAGGTCGGTCGCCACGTAGCGGCCCGAAGGCTTGAGATCGCACAGAACCGGCACGCGGCCGCGTATGGTCTCGAAATCGTCGATGGTGAGCGGAATCTTCGCTGCGTGCGCGATGGCGAGCAAATGCAGCACCGCATTGGTCGATCCGCCGACCGCCATCACAACCGTGATTGCATTTTCCAGAGACTTGCGGGTAATGATGTCGAGCGGCAGCAGTTGCTTCTTGATTGCACTCAGCAGCACGGCCGCCGACTCTGCGGCGCTGTTGTGTTTCTCGCGCGCTTCCGCCGCCATGGTCGAGGAGTATGGCAGGCTCATGCCCATCGCCTCAATCGCGGCGGACATGGTATTCGCCGTGTACATCCCGCCGCAGGAGCCTGCGCCCGGGCAGGCGTGGCGCTCGACGCCCAGCAGATCCTGCTTGCTGATGCGTTTGGACGTGTATGCACCAACTGCTTCGAAGCTGCTCACGATGGTGAGGTCCCGGCCCTGGTAATGCCCGGGCTTGATGGTGCCACCGTAGACATAGATGGCCGGAATGTTCATGCGCGCGATCGCGATCATGCCGCCCGGCAGGTTCTTGTCGCAGCCGCCAATCACGATCACGCCATCCATGCTTTGCGCTTGCACCGCCGTTTCAATCGAGTCGGCGATGACTTCGCGCGAGACCAGCGAATACTTCATGCCCTCGGTGCCCATCGAAATGCCGTCGGAGACGGTGATGGTGCCGAAGGTCTGCGGCATGGCGCCGGCTTTGGTGGCTGCGGCCTGAGCGCGCAGCGTCAGGTCATTGAGGCCGAGATTGCAGGGCGTGATCGTGCTGTAGCCGTTGGCGATGCCGACGATCGGCTTCCTGAAATCCGGATCCTTGAAGCCTACGGCGCGCAGCATGGCGCGGTTCGGCGAGCGTTGCACGCCCTGGGTGACCGCCTGGCTGCGTTTGTTCAATGCCATGATGACAATCCTTAAGGTGGTGACTAGATCGTATAATAGATTTTAACTCAAACCTGCGCGCGCGCTCCCCATGCTCATTCACCCGCAATTCGATCCGGTCGCAATTCATCTGGGTCCGCTCGCCGTGCGCTGGTACGGACTTATGTACCTCGTCGGTTTCGGACTCGCATGGGCGGCCGGCCGTTACGCCATCAGGACGCGCCCGCATGCAGGATGGAGAGCGGAGGAACTCGACGACGTCCTGTTCTATGGGATGTTGGGAGTGATTCTGGGCGGCCGCCTGGGGTACGTGTTGTTTTATAAGCTGGGCGATTACCTCAGCACGCCGTGGCACATTTTTTACGTCTGGGAAGGCGGCATGTCGTTTCACGGGGGGCTGCTGGGCGTATTGGTCGCCCTCGCCTGGTATGCGCATCAGCGGCATCGTGGTTGGTTTGAGCTCACCGACTTCGTCGCTCCGCTCGTGCCGCTGGGCCTGGGTGCCGGCCGCTTAGGCAATTTCATAAATGCTGAGCTTTGGGGTCGTGTGACGGATGTGCCCTGGGCCGTCGTTTTTCCGAATGTGGATGGCCGGCCGCGCCACGCCTCGCAGCTCTATGAATTTGCGCTTGAGGGCGTGTTGCTGTTCATCGCATTGTGGTGGTATGCAGCGCGCCCGCGTCCGCGCGCCGCGGTGTCGGGCGCATTTCTGCTGGGCTATGGGGCGTTACGTTTCGGCGTCGAATTCACGCGCGAGCCCGACAGTTACCTCGGGCTACTGGCATTCAATTGGAGCATGGGCCAGTGGCTGTCGCTGCCGATGGTTGTGGCGGGGATTGCACTGCTGGTGTGGGCGTACCGCAAGCGGCCGCCAGCGTAGACGCGTTAGCCGTCCTTCTTTGGCGTGGCTCTGGCGGCAGGGCCGCGTCGTCCGCCTGCGCGTCGATCAGGGAGTCCTGCCGCCTTACGCTGGCGTGCAGCTGCCTCCGCGTCGGCCTTGCGGCGCTCGATCGCGCGCTGTTCGGGACGCACCGTCATCTTGCCAGTGCGCACCGCGCTAGTCCGTGGCGCAGGCGCAGTCTGGCCCCGCTGCGCGTGGCGCGCCGCAAGCCGGTTGAAGTTCTCGAGCGACAGCAAATGCGCGTACACGCGCCCCAGCACGCCGCCCTGCGCAAACTGCCTGAGTACTTCGGCCGGGAGGGCGAGGAGTTTGGACTCGGACACACGGTACATTCCAGTCAACTGCATGGATTGGCCCTTGTTCGGCGCCATCTGCATGACGAACGGTTCGATCAGCTGATGCTGCGCGAGCAGCTTGCACATTTCTTCGGTGCGCGCGAGATCGTTTTCGTAGTCGAAAAGCAGCTTCTGGCGCTGCCCCCATTCAGGCAACGGCTCCCCGTGCTCGTCGAACAGCGGATCTCCCTTGTCGTTGATGGCGAGCTTCTCAACGCATGCGAGGCGCTCGTGCGATTCCTTGCCATCCACCATCATGCGGGTCATGCAAAACGGGTAACGGCGCACGTAAGCCGGCAGATAAACCCCCGTATCCCATGTATGGTCCTGCGAGACAAACAGGTTTTGCCGCGCCTCGACCCCAAGAACCAGCATGGCAGTATAGGTCTGTCCAGCATCTCCCGAGACGAAGATGATGGGATAGTCCCTGCTCGCGGTCGGGAATTCGGAGTAGCTCGCCGGCATTGGGTTCATGGCGCGAAACGGTGCCGGCAGCGTCCGTCCCCTGGGCAGCAGCACGCGGTGATTCTTGCTTAGCGGTACGATTTCCTTGAAACCGTACGGGGGGTTAATTTGCATCGCTGATGGGAGCCCTTTCTCGAACGATTATAGCGCGTGTCGTTAGAAGATTTCTAACGCAGCGCCTTTTCCGTTAAAATAGCCGCGTGGGGACGTAGCTCAGCTGGGAGAGCGCCGCGTTCGCAATGCGGAGGTCGGGAGTTCGATCCTCCTCGTCTCCACCACTCTTAGTGATCCGGATATTGATCTGGATTTTATGTTCCTCGTATACAGGCCATTGGCCGGGCATGTGCGAATACCGGCTCCTCCGCTGTACAACGGCGCGTGGGGCCCGCGCTTCATGATGAAGCGGCTCATCCATGTTTTGCGGCTGGGCACCTCAAGAATTTTAGCCCTCCAGGTGGAACGGGACGCCTACCCATAGGCCGAAAGAAAAATGGGCGAGACGTTGGTGAGCGCGCTTCTCAAGTCTCTCGTTAGGCCGCGTTGGGCGTTTGTCTCACTTGGCGCGCCAACGGGATAGCTCAAGCGCGCTTTGCGCCACGGCTAGGACAATGATCAGAATGCTGCGCTGACGACGCTGGCCTATGTAATTGGCCAGCGAGTCCGGAAGCTGGCCAAGCCCATCCGGCCTCACCCGTATATACCTGAATAATAAAGGTATTTATTCGCGGTTTCGGTCTCCTTGGCATCGAACCACCGAAATAGGAGAAACATCCTATAAATAGGTGGTCGGTACCTCCTGCATGAATAGGGAGGTACGTCTCATGTAAATAAGCCCGGTAAATCTGATACTGCACTCGGTAAATAGTGCGTACACGCAATGTATTATGACAAAAGTGTCCGGTTAAGCGGGTGTTAATTCTGTTTAAAGCCAATGGTGGTGCGGCCTAGCGGCCGATTTATTTTGGTGCCGATTTGAAACTGAAACCCTCATTCTTGTGTAATTTCCTAGCGTCCAGAGGCCAGGAGATGAACCATGAATGTCGGCAAGACGCTCTTCGCGCAGATCATGGAGTTTGTTCCCTGGACGAGCTTCACGCGCATTGTGCAGCGCTACTCTGGCAACGTGCGTGTGCGCCGAATGTCGTGCGCCGAGCAGTTCCGCGCAATGGCGTTTGCGCAATTGACTTGGCGCGAGAGCTTGCGCGACATCGAGGTGACACTGGGTGCCAACGCCAACAAACTCTATGCCATGGGTTTGCGTCACGCCGTCCATCGCTCCACCCTGGCCGATGCGAACGAGTCGCGAGATTGGCATATCTGGTCCGACTTTGCCGTAGTCCTCATTCGTCGCGCCCGCAAGCTTTATCGCGACGAGGATTTGGGGCTGGACTTGACCAACACGGTCTATGCGCTCGATGCGACCACGATCGATCTGTGCTTGAGCCTGTTCGACTGGGCGCCGTTTCGTTCGACCAAGGCTGCGGTCAAGATGCACACGCTGCTGGATTTGCGCGGCGCCATTCCGACCTTCATCCACATCAGCGATGGCAAGCTGCACGAGGTCAATGTGCTCGACTTCCTGCCCGTCGAGGCAGGCGCCTTCTATGTCATGGATCGCGGTTACCTCGACTTCGATCGGCTCTACCAGATGCATCAAGCTCGCGCGTTCTTCGTCACTCGTGCAAAACGTGGCATGGATGCCAGGCGCGTCTACTCCGCCGCCACCGACCGAGCAACGGGTGTGATGTGCGATCAACGCATCGCCTTGAACGGTTTCTACGTGGCCAAGAACTATCCCGAGCACTTGCGGCGCATCCGCTTCAAAGATCCAGACTCCGGCAAGACCTTGGTGTTCCTCACCAACAACATGCTCTTGCCGCCGCTGACTATCGGTGCGCTTTACAAGAGCCGCTGGCAGGTCGAGTTGTTCTTCAAATGGATAAAGCAGCACCTGCGCATCAAGAAATTCCTCGGCACCAGCGAGAATGCCGTGAAGACGCAAATCTGGTGCGCGGTATCGACCTATGTGCTCATCGCCATCGTCAAGAAGGAGCTTCAACTCAATGCCTCGCTCTATACGTTGCTACAGATTCTCTCGGTCTCAGTTTTCGAAAAAACCAAGCTTTCATGCGCCTTGCAGCTCAATCCAGTGCTTCCAGAAATGCCCTGTAGCGCTAACCAACTGAGTTTGTTCGATTCTTAACCGGACGTTTCTGGCTTCAGATTAATCAGCAATTTGTAGCGCTTGCCAATTTCATTTCCGGTCTATCCAAGTCACATTCATGGCACATCCAATATCAGATCGGCACCCAAAAGGCAGCGTGGAGAGAGTTGGCGCCTTGGTTGGCTTGCGCTAGACTTGACCTCCGAGGTCTGATTCGGCACAGTGCCTCGTAAAATCGAAGCCGGTAGTCCATCAGCGTAATCACCAGGAGGAGCAATGAATTTCAAGCACTGGCTAGTCTGTCTTTTCACTGCAGCATCGGCATTCCTATTTCATCAGCAGGCCGCAGCGCAGGAGCAGTTTCCGTCAGGCCAGATTCGGCTGGTGCTGGGCTTTCCTCCGGGCGCAACCACCGATGCTGTGGCACGACTGCTGGGGCAGAGGCTCGCAACACAAATGAACGTCCCCGTTGTAGTCGAGAACCGCACTGGCGCCAACGGCAACATCGCTGCGGAATTTGTTGCCAAGTCGAAACCGAATGGCTACACGCTACTGTTCAACACCGTGACCGTGGTGCTGGGTGCGGCTGCAGGACAGAAGACCGGCTTCGATGTGCTCAAGGATTTCTCGCCGGTGTCGCGCGTGGCCTCCTCGCCCAATCTCATCGTGCTGCACCCCTCTGTCCCGGCGGACAACGTCCCACAGTTCCTCGCCTGGGTGAAAGCGGGCGGCGGCAAGCTGGCCTACAGCTCGGCGGGCACCGGCAGCCCCTCGCACATCGGCATGGAACTGTTGCTGCAGGCGCATAACCTTTCAGCCGTGCATGTTCCCTACAAAGGCGCGGGACCGGCTTTGATCGATGTGGTTTCAGGCCAGATTCCTTTCACCATGGCCGGGCAATCGGGTGTCATTCCCATGCTCAAGGACCGGCGCGTGAAGGTGGTGGGCATCACCAGCCTGCGACGCTCGCCCCTGCTGCCTGATGTGCCAGCGCTGGCCGAATCCATGCCTGGTTTCGAGGTGGTGGTATGGCTGGGCGTCATGGCACCGGCAGGCACGCCGCAACCGGTGATCGGCCGACTCAACACGGAAATCGGCAAAGCCATGCAGGATGCGGAAATGCGCAAGCGCCTGGCAACCGAAGGTGCCGATCCGGGCACCTCCACGCCCGAGGAATATGCCACTTACCTGCGTGGCGAGCTGGACCGCTGGACCGTCGTGTTCAAGAACGCCGGCATCAAGCTGGACGACTGAGCGCGGCACCTGATAGAAAACATGGGCATACTATAGTCTGCGAGGTTCCACATGAAAATGCATCGATTTGACGTGCGGTATCTTGCGCTCGCCTGCATGATCTGCCAGTTTGCAGCGAATGGTTGGGCGCAAAGTTATCCTTCAAAGACAGTTCGCTTTGTGGTGAACCAGTCGGCCGGCAGCGGCTCGGACACAATAGGCCGCATCGCCGCCGCAGGACTCGCGCAAGTCTTCGGGCAGCAGGTTGTCGTCGACAACCGCGGCGGCGCGGCGGGCAATATCGGCGCGGACTTCGTGGCGAAGGCGCCGCCTGACGGCTACACGTTGCTTCTGGGAAGCGGGAGCCTGGCCGCCAACGTCAGCCTTTATCACAATCTGACGTACGACCTGGCACGCGACCTTGCACCCGTGACACAGCTTGCTTCGTCTCCTTTCATACTCGTCGTTCATCCATCGCTGCCGGTGAAGTCGATCGGCGACCTCGTCAAACTGGCGAAAACCAAGCCGGGTGCGATCAACTACGCTTCCGCGGGCACCGGCAGCGCGGGTTTTTTGTCGGCGGAATTATTAAAGAGCCTGGCCGGCATAAACCTGCAGCACGTGCCGTATACAAGCGGAGGCCCGGCGCTGACTGCAGTCCTCATCGGCGAGGTCTCGGTCTACTTCGCGTCCCTCGCACCGGCGATACCGCTGATACAGCAGGGCAGAATTCGTGCGCTGGCGGTGACGACCGCCAAACGCCTGCCCACGTTGCCCGAGTACCCGACCGTCGCCGAGGCGGGATATCCTGATTACCAGTACCAGAACTGGTACGGGATTTTGGTGCCGACCAGGACGTCGAAGGAGACGATCGCAGCCATACATGCGGCGGCGATTTCGGCTCTGAAAAATCCGACCGTGAGCAAACGCCTGACCGACCTGGGTTACCTTACTGTCGGTGATCAGCCCGAGGAATTCGCGACGAGCATCAAAGCAGAGATCGCGACGATGGCGAAGCTCATTAAGCTGACCGGGGTGAAAGGCGAATGAAGCCGTACCGATTCCAACTATCTATCACGCAAGTTCAACCCGGGTGCGGGCGATGAATGCGAAATCGGACCAGACGCTGTCGATGAGCAGACAGTTCGCGCGCTGGGCTGCCCGCCTGAAATTCGAGGACCTGCCGCACGACGTGGTGGACAAGGTCAAGGCGCTGATGCTGCACGCGCTGACGAGCGCCGGTCTGGGCGTCTCGGATGCTGGCGCAAGGGAAGCGGTGCGCATCGTTAAGGCGGAAGAGGGAAAGCCGGACGGCGCGACGATCCCCGGAGACGGCGGCAAGGCGACCCGCGTCGGCGCCGCGTTCGCAAACACCGAGATACTCCACGCCTCAGGTCTGGTCGATTCCTATCGGATGCGCACGCACCCCGGACCCGTGATGATCGCGGTTGCGCTGGCCAACGCCGAACTGGAACAGAAGAACGGCAAGGACATCATCACTGCGCTGGCGGCGGGTTATGAATTCATGTGCCGGCTCTGCCACGACCACACGCTGACCACCGCCGCCCGCGGGTTCCAGCCGAGTTCGGTGTACTGCACGATGGGCGCCGCGATGATCACCGGCAAGCTGCTCGGACTGGACGAAGAGGGCCTGATGAGGACCATCTCGCTGGCGGCCAATTACGCCTCCGGTGTGATCGAAACCTCGTGGCAGGGCGACCGGCAGGCCGCACGCAGCGGAGTGTTCGCCGGACTCATGGCGCGATCGGGTTATCTCGCGGCTGCCGAGCATTCCCTCGACGGTAATGCGGGCTTTTATCATGCCATTACCGGGAGCAACACCGGGAAGCTCATCTACGCCTTCACCGGTCCGCTGCAGATAGACCCAGCCAACATCACCGCCGATCTCGGCACACACTACAAGCTGCTCGCCGTCATGTTCAGAATGTACGGCGTCGGCGCCTATAACGACCCCGTGATCTACCTCATGCGGGAGATGAGGCAGCAGCACAAGCTGCACCCCGATGAGGTCGCGCAGGTTGCGATCTCATTGAACTTGCACGAGACGCTGTACCCGAGCCCCGCGTTTCCTAAGCACGCCGACTGGAATCGGCCGCGCCCGGGCTCGACGCATTACTACGCGGCGCACGTCCTCGTCAACGGCGACTACCCGGTCATCGGTGGCAAGACTTTTGGTCCTACCGGTCGCAATCTCACAGAGGACAGGAAGGTTCTCGACTTTATGCGTGACCACGTCACGCTGGTCCAGGAGCAAGAGCGGGCGATGTTCTCCCCGGGCATCGTGGTGCAAATGAAGAACGGCGCGACCTATAGCGGCGAGTATCCATACACGCGCCTCGAGTGGAGCTTCGAGCAGCTTGCCACGCAACTGCAGGACTGCGTGCCCGGCTACGCGTCCGGCAAAGCAGGGTTCGACGCGCTGGTTGAGACACTGCGCGGAGCCGACCGCCTGGCATCGGTGGACGAGATCTTTCAGGTATCCTGAATGAATATCTCGATTACGACAGGCCTTTTGGCCCAGGTTTGCGTGGATGCGCTGAGGATGAGTAGATCAGGCGGCACTTGCGATCGACCAAGGCCTTGCGAAAATTTAATAATGCAGCCGACTTAATAATTACTGCTGGCTTTGGGATGCGATGTGGACTCACAAAGAGGGTAATCAGTCCGACCACAAAGTGATCAACCGCGCTCAGATTCCGGACACACTGGCGGGAGCGATTACCAGTCAGCAGCTGTTGCTTTTCGGTACGTCGCTACGCGTATTGCGTAGGCAAACAACCATCGCGCTGCTGTTTTGCGCATCGTCAGCAAGGGACTGATATGAACAGAGCCATTACCGTACCGGAAGTGCCGCGCTTCGATGTCCTGTGGCCACTCAGCCGCAGGTCCGTCAAGTCGGTCGCAGCTGCGCCGCGCATTCCCGACCTCAATGGCAAGACAGTGTGCGAGATCTGGGACGTCTTGTTCCGCGGCGAGATCATCTATCCGCAGGTGCGCGATTTCATGACGGCGCGCTTTCCGGGAGTGAAATTCGTAGGCCATGAGCCGTTCGGCAACTTCCACACCGCACGCGAGCATCAGGTCCACGCTGCACTGCCTGACAAGCTGCGACAGCACGGCGCCGATGCGGTGATCGTCGGTATCGGCGCCTGAGGGGCGTGCACGCCCGCCGTGTTGCGGGCAGCAGCAGTGATCGAAAAGCTGGGCATCCCGACGGTGTCCATCATCGCCTCCGGTTTTCTGAAGCAGGCCGAAGTCATCGCCAAGGGGCTGGGCGTACCGCTTGCGATCGGCGTCTATCCAGGCGCACCTATGGTCGACAGCATCGAGGAGGTGAGGCGCAAGGTCGAGGAGATCCTGGCGCCGGCCATGCTCAAAGGGCTGACAGGCGATGCCCCGGCCGCTCACGCAGTCGACACCGAACCGGCCGCCGGACAAGTCGTGCTGAGCGGAACGTTCAACGAAGTGCAGGAATATTTTCACCGCCAGCTTTGGACCGACGGGCTGCCTGTGGTGCCGCCTACGCGCGAAGCGGTGGACGCCTTTCTCAGATTTACCGAGCGCAGCCCTGAAGAAGTGATCCGTGCGATACCGGTCGAAGGCCGCGCGGCCTCCATACTGAGCATTGCGGTGACGGGGGTGATGGCGGGCTGCCGTCCCGAATATATGCCGCTGCTGATCGCGGTAATCGAAGCGATGTGCGACCCCGCGTTCCGTGTCGAGGATTGCGGGGCTACGCCGGGCTGGGAGCCGCTGGTGATCGTCAACGGCCCGATCATCAAGGAGCTCGACTTCAATTACGGCCAGGGCGTGATGCGCGTCGGCCGGCAGGCCAACACCAGCATCGGCCGCTTCGTGCGCCTGTATCTGCGCAACATCTGCGGCTTCCGCATACCGCCCGGCGCCGGCGACAAGGCGAGCATTGGCCAGAGCTTTCTGGTGGCGCTGGCGGAGGATGAGGACAGCGCGCGCGAAATCGGCTGGCCGACATTTGCCCAGGACCGCGGCTTTGAGGCGGAAGAAAACGTCGTCACGGTGCAAAGCGTCGTCTGCATCACCCCGCCCACCTACAGCGCCGGCGACCACGCGGTCCAGCACGTGCAGCAATGGGCAGAAGTTATGGGGCAGACGTTCACCTATTGGTCGCACCTCGGCTTCTGGACCGGGCTGTGGAATCCGCTGATCATCGCCGGGCCCAGCATCGCCAAGGTCATCGCCAATGAGTGGAGCAAGGATGAGGTGCGGCGCTATCTGTACGAAAACATGAAGGTCAGCGCGGAACGCGCCACGCACTATGCGCGCATGACCAGCACGCCTACGTTCGACTTCGAGAAAATCGTGGAGGACGGCCGGCTGCCGCCGGATTACGCGGCATCGAGCGATCCGCAGCGGCTCCTCCACATGATCATCAAGCCGGAGATGGTCGAGATCCTGGTGGCCGGCGACCCGGGGCGCAACCAGTCACGCGGCTACATGAGCAATCACATACAGGGTCCGCCCACCAGCCGGCGCATAGCGCTGCCGCGCAATTGGGCGCAGCTCCTGAAAAACGAGCGCTGATTTAAAACCGGCCCCTCAACCGACAACGGCGCATGGCGCAGGCCCTGCGCAGCGCACTGGAGATACGAGCATGCCTCATGCACGCGTTGCGTCGGACCTTGATCTGCACTACCTGATCGATGACTATACGGATCCCTGGCGCGAGCCGGAGACCATCCTGCTGCTGCATGGCAACGCCGAGAGCAGCGCCGTGTGGTTCGGCTGGGTGCCGCACCTCGCGCGCCGCTTCCGCGTGGTGCGCACGGACATGCGCGGCTTCGGCGACTCGACACCGATGCCGCGTGATTTTCCGTGGTCGCTCGACGTCATCATCGATGATTTCGTGAGCCTGATGCGCGTCCTTGGCGCTGAGCGCTTCCACCTGGTCGGCGCCAAACTCGGCGGCACCATCGCACGGCGCTTCGCGGCGCGCCATCCCCAGCTCGTGCAGACGCTGACGCTCGCCGGAACGCCGCCACCGCTCTACGACGTGGCCGATCACGTCCGCGGCTTGGTGCAGGAGTTTGAAAAAGAAGGCATCGGAAACTGGGTGCGGCGGACCATGAATGGCCGGCTCGGGAGCCGCTTTCCGCCCGAAGGCGTCGAATGGTGGACGCAACTGATGTCGCGCACGCCGGTTTCGACGGAGCTGGGCTTCACTGCCAGGATTCCGACCTCGGATGTCACCGCAGACCTGCCGCGCATCGCCTGCCCTACGCTCGTCATCACCACCGAAGGCAGTGCGCTGGGCTCGGTGGAAGAAACCCGCAAATGGCAGCAGATGATTCCGCACTCGTCGTTGCTCGTGCTGCCGGGAAACTCCTATCACGTCGCGGCGAGCGATCCGGACCGTTGCGCACAGGAAACGCTGAACTTCATCGCGCACGCTGCCTAGTACGGTTGAAGTCCGCGCCTTGCAATGCGTCGACGTTATGCTAGCATTGGGATGCGGCTATAGTGCACTAACGAATGGGGGCATCATGTTACGCTTGCTCGGCATCTCCGCAGTACTGCTGACCACCCTGCTCTGCTCTGCCGGCGTCACGGCACAGGCTTATCCCAACCGGCCAATCCGCATGATCGTCGCCTATCCGCCCGGGGGACCGACCGACATCCTTTCCCGCATCTTCAGTCAGAAACTCGGCGACCAGTTCGGCCGCCAGATCGTGATCGACAACCGCGGCGGCGCTGGCGCCATCATCGGCACCGAGCTGGCGACCAAAGCAGACCCCGACGGCTATGTCCTGCTCATGGGAACCAACGGATCGCTCTCCATCAATCCGCACGTGTATAAAAAGCTGCCATACGACCCGGTCAAGGATTTCGCGCCGATCTGTCTGATCGCGAGCGCGCCCAGTATTCTCGTCGTGCATCCCTCGGTGGCGGTGAAGTCGGTAGCCGAGTTGATCGCGCTTGCAAAAGCCAAGCCCGGTCAGCTCAACTATGCATCCGGCGGCGTCGGTACCTCCCCGCATCTCGCGGGCGAGCTGTTCAAGAGCATGGCAGAGGTCAGTATCGTGCACGTGCCGTACAAGGGCGGCGGACCGGCGCTGGCCGATACGGTCGCAGGACATGTCGAAATCTTTTTCCCCGGCATCATGGAAGCGCTGCCGCTGGTAAAGGATGGCAAGCTGCGAGCCATCGCGATCACCACGCTCAAGCGCACCGCGCTCATGCCCGATATGGCGACGATCTCCGAATCGGGGCTGCCAGGTTACGACAGCGGAAACTGGTACGGCATCGTCGCGCCTGCGCGCACGCCACCGGATATCATCGCCAAACTCAACGCCGCAAGCCTTGCAGCGCTTGCCCTGCCCGACACCAAGAAGCGCCTGCTCGACGTAGGCGCCGATGCGATCGGCAGCTCGCCTGAAGAATACGCCAGCCACATCCGCAGCGAAATCGTGAGAATGGAAAAAGTGATCAAAGCCGCAGGCATCAAACCGGAGTAATTACACGCAATCCGGCTTCCCACCGGAACTGCCGTGACGGGAATCCGCAGGGGCAGCAATGGATTCGGTTTGCCGCAGATCACGCTGCACACAGCCAGCCCTCAGGAATTCCCGCAAATACGCTGGCGTACGGTATCTTCGGTCGCATGAAGAAGGCTCACATTGCGCCTGCGCTACAGACGCCGATACGCTTGGAAGTTTCGCATAGAGATTCGACATGGCCACGAAGCAGCTAACTAAAATCGCGAAGCGCGCAGACGCCGGGCGCATCCTTGCGCACTACGCAGCAACGCTTCCTTTTTCCGCACTGCCCGACGCCGTAGTGCGGCTCACCAAGCAGTGCATTCTTGATACCCTGGGCACGACCCTCGCCGCAACCACTCTGGCGCCGCAGGCAAGCCTGCTGCACGACTACGTACGTGAAGTGGGCGGCAGCGCAGACAGCACGCTCATCGGTTACGGCACGAAAGCTCCGGCGCAGATGGCTGCATTCCTGAACGGCGCCAACAGTCACCTGCTGGATTACGACGACGTCGGCTGCGCCCACGTCAGCGTGGCCACGGTCCCGGTCGCATTCGCAGTAGCGGAAAAGGTGGGCAAAGTGAGCGGCCGCGAACTGCTGACGGCCATCGCACTCGGCATGGACATACATACGCGCCTTTTCCCATACGAGAGCATTGACGAGTGGATTCGCAAGCACCGTTTTTCGTCGACGCAGACCCTGGGCTATATCTCCGGCGCCGCCGTGGCCGGCCGCCTGTCGGGGCTCAGCGAGGACCGGCTCTACGCTGCGCTGGGCCTCGCCTACCAACAGGCGGCCGGCGCTGAACAACCGCACCTGATGCTTTCGGGATGGTGCTGCCAGAGCGCGGTGCAGGCGGCGCTGCTCGCCAAGCGCGGCGTGCCCGGCGTCAAGGACCTGCTCGACGGGCCCAATGGCCTCTACCAGGTCTATCTGCGCGACCTGGAGCCCGACCCGGCGCGCCTGCTCGGAGATCTGGGCACGCGGTTCCATGCGCTCGAATCTCATGGTTTCAAGGCGTGGCCAGCATGCGGCAGCAACCGCCGGCCGGTGAACTGCATCCTCGATCTGCGCAAGGAACACGGGCTGCAACCCGCGGACGTGAAATCGATCGTCGTCGCCGGCGGTGAGCTCATCATGCGCCTCGCGGAGCCGCTGGAAGAAAAACGCAGGCCTGCCGCAAGCGAGCAGGCCAAGACCAGCCTGCCGTTTACCTGTGCGGTCGCCATGATCTACGGCGACGTGAAGCTCTGCCACTACACCGAAGCCGGTCTCAGGGATCCAAAGGTACTGGCGATGGCCGACCGCATCTCGGCACACAAGGCAGACAGCCGCGTGCCGTCGGTGACGATCGAAATGAGCGACGGTACGCAGCACCAGAAGCAGGTCGTCTATCCGCTGGGCGACGACCGGCAGAACCCGATGTCGCAGCAGCAGATCGAGGACAAGTTCCGCGATTGCGCCGCGTATTCTGAAAAGCAGATCTCGGACACGGATGCCCGGCAGATCATCGCGCTGGTGGCCAATCTCGAAGAGATCTCAGACGTTCGCGAGATCACCCGCCTGCTCTAGCGCGGCCACCACCAATCGAAATCACAGCACAGGAGCCCTACCCCATGTCCGCAACCATACGCGTATTGGATCCCACCCCACCCTATGCCCCCGAGGGCAAACAGCAGCGCCGCACGCTCGATCACCTACAGGGAAAAGTTGTCGGCTTCATCGATAATTCGAAGCCCAACTTTGACTACCTGGTCGAGGATCTGAGCGAGCTGCTGCTAAGCAAGCATGGCGTCAAGTCGGTCGTGAAGCGCAGGAAGCGCATTGCGACCATGCCCGCCGCGGACGATGTCATCAAGGAACTCGCCGGGCAATGCGATCTCATCATCACCGGCTCCGGCGACTGAGGGTCGTGCACGTCGTGGAGTATCCACGACAGCATTGAGGCCGCCAAGCAAGGAGCGGTTGCGCTGACGGTATGCTCCAGCGCATTCATCAGCCTCGGCCACTCCCAGGCCAAGGCTTTGGGTTATGCCGATTTGCCGATCGCAGTGGTACCGCATCCGTTCGGCGCCCACAGCCGCGAACGCATTCGCGCACTCGCGGAACAATGCGCCAACGACATCGCTAAACTGGCATGCGGCGCAACGGCGCAGGGTGCTCAGGGCGCGGCGACCTCGGCTGAGCAAACGCGGGAAGTGGAAGTCGCTCACGATCTCGATTCGATCAACCTGCTGTTTCGCGAGCGGCGGTGGGCCGACGGCCTGCCGATCGTTCCGCCGACCAGCGAGCGCGTGCAGCGCATGCTGCGGCACACGACGCGGCCGCCGCAGGAGGTGATCGCGACGCTGCCGCCGGGTTTTGGCGCGGCAACAACGGAACTGATCGCAGTCAACGCGGTGATGGCTGGCTGCGATCCCGAATACCTGCCGCTGCTCATCGCCGCGATTGAAGCGGCAGCCGCGCCCGAATTCAATCTGCAGGCGATCCAGGCCACCACCAACCCGGCGGCGGTATGGCTGATCGTGAGCGGGCCCATCGTCCAGCGCCTGGGCATGAACGCGGGCGTCAACTGCCTCGGGCAGGGCAACTGGGCCAACGCCACCCTCGGCCGTGCGCTGCGGCTGGTGCTGCAGAACGTGGGACGCGCGCTGCCCGGCGACATGGATCTCGCGACTCACGGGCAGCCCGGAAAATATCTGTTCTGCTGCCCGGAGAACGAAGCTGCCAGCCCCTGGGAACCTCTGCACGTGGAGCACGGCTACACGCGGGAGCAAAGCGCAGTGACGGTGGTGGGCGCGGAAGGCACCGTCAACATGAACACGCAGGCCAAGGATGCGAATGAGCTGATCCAGGCGTTCGCGCTTTCAATGCCGCGGCCGACGGCCAACGATTACCGCTTCGGCCGCGGCGGCCCGTGGATCATCATTTCTCCGGAGCATGCGGAGTGCTTCAGGGCCGCGGGCCTCAACAAGGCACAAGTCAAACAGCGGCTGTGGAATGAATCGAAGATGCCGGCCCGCCTGCTGGTGCCCGCGGACATGCGGCACATCCAGGACCTGCGCCGCTCCGACCTGGGAACGGTCACGCCCGATACGCTGCTCGCGATCTGCCGCGCGCCCGAAGACCTCGGCATCATCGTCGCCGGCGGTCCGGGCACGCATTCGGTCTATGTGTCGAGCTTCGGCGTTACGCGCGCGGTCACCCGGGAAATTACCGGCGCCATCTAAAATCGCAGTGGCGCGCTATCAGCGACGTAGGTTGCCGCCTCACTCCAGGTACATGCCGGCCGCGACCACCTGTGGCGCGCAAACAATCGCGTCGCGCGCACCTGAATGATGGCAACTAATGCGCCGGCCGGATTAGGGCATGATGAGCGCATGGTTGGGATGATGCGAATCGTGGTGCGTTTTCTCTCAGAAATTCGGGCTACACTTTAACAAATTTCCAGTGACAAGGAAGGACGGTTGTAATGAAGGAAATTGTGCGCGTCGGTCTGTCGGGTCTTGGACGCTATTCGGTCGCCATCGCCAATGCGGTCGCCAAGAGCAAGAAAGTCAAGCTGGTCGCATGCTACAGCCCGACTCAGGAGCGCCGCACGGCGGCAGCCGAAAAATTCGGATGTGCGGCTGCTGCGAGTTATGAGGACATGGTGAAGCGCGACGATGTCGACGCCGTTCTGCTGGTATCTCCCAATGCCGTTCATCGTGCACAGGCGCAATTCGCCGCCGCGCATGGCAAACATGTGTTCGTGGAGAAGCCGATCGCCAACACCATCGAGGACGGCAGAAGCATGATAGCGGCCTGCACGGCGGCCGGCGTCGTACTGCTGGTCGGGCAGTTGCAGCGGCGGTTTGCGGCAAACCGTAAAGTAAAGGAACTGATGACCAGCGGCGCCATCGGCAAACCCGTGATGGTGGAAGCGAACAACTCCAGCGGCCAGGGATTCACCCTGACGCCGGCGGATTTCCGGTGGCTCGATGATGACAGCGGGTGTCCCGCCGGCCCCCTCATGACCATGGGCGTGCATCAGGCTGACACCTTCAACTACCTCTTCGGACCCGTGAAGACGGTGTTTTCCCTGTTCAAGAAACTCTACATTCGCGCGCCCGTTCCGGATGTGACGACCACGGTCCTCGAGTTCGAGTCAGGGCTGCTCGGCTACCTGGGATCGAGCTACGTTTCCCCCCGGACCAACTGGATGCGCGTTTATGGCACCGACGCCAATGTGTTCCATACGCTCACCGGCGTGGACCCGCGCTTCGACGCGGAGCGCAAGCCCTCGACCGATCCAAGCGTGCGACTCGAGATCTTTGAAAAAGGAAAGAACGGGCCGCAGGAGATACCGCTTCCCGCAAGTGATCCGGTATTGGAGGAGATTGATGAATTCGC
>CAIVHG010000070.1 GCA_903905655.1 uncultured beta proteobacterium
CTGCGCGCGTGCAGGGACGTCCAGGCTGCGCCAGTAGTGCGCGCTGGCCGGGCCCCAGAGCGCGCGCGGCGATGAGTGCGCCGCTGCTGGTGGTCACCAATGCGCCGGACCGCGAAACGGCGATGCGCATTGCTAACGCGTTGGTCGAGCGCAAGCTCGCGGCGTGCGTCAATGTCCTGGCCGAGTGCACCTCCGTCTATCGCTGGAAGGGCGCAATCGAGACGACTGCCGAGGTACCGATGCTCATCAAGACGCGCGCAGCGAACTACGATGAGGTCGAATCCACGATCAAAAGCCTGCATCCCTACGAACTCCCAGAAGTTATCGCTGTCGCTATAGAGCGCGGGCTTCCGGAATATTTGGAATGGATCGCGACACAGACGGTTACGGACATCGGTTGAGGCCCACGCTCATGCGGCTCATGTTTTTGGTATTTTGGTGCTGCCTGCCTTGGGCGGCGCATGCGAACGATCCGGAACTGCTCGAGCCGCAGAAGGCGTTTCGCTACTCTGCGCAACTTGTAGATATCGACCGCATCGAGGTTCGCTACCAGATCGCCAAGGGCTACTACCTTTATCGAGACAAGTTTGCATTTGCCGCGGATGTGCCCGGCATCGCGCTTGGCGTACCGGCGCTGCCGCCGGGGGAATTCAAGCACGACAAGTTTTTTGGAGACTCGCAGATCTATCGCGGCGATCTGCGCTTCGTGCTGCCGTTCAAGGTCGGTGCCGCGCCGGTTCCTGCTTTCCAGCTCAATTCCACTTCTCAGGGCTGCGCCGATTTCGGGGTTTGCTACCCGCCACAGGACCAACTGGTGCGGATCAATCTCACGGCGCCCTCGTCCAGCGCGCCCGCGGCGGACGGCTCGGCATTCCTGCGGCCGGTTGTCGCCACGCCGTCAGGCAGTCCCGATACGCCGGTCTCGGGTTCCTCCGATACCCTGATCGCTGCCCTGTTCTCCGGCGGTTTCTGGCCGCTCATCATGGCGTTCATGGGATTCGGGTTGTTGCTCGCCTTCACGCCCTGCGTCTTCCCGATGATACCCATCCTTTCCAGCATGCTCGTGCCGCATGGGGAGCGGCTGACGCGCGGACGCGGGCTGCTACTGTCGGTGTTCTTCGTGCTGGGAATGGCGCTCACCTATGCTGCGGCCGGCGTCGCAGCCGGGCTGCTGGGGACGATGCTTTCCTCCGCGCTGCAGAATCCGTGGGTGCTGTCGGCATTTGCCGCCATATTCGTGCTGCTCGCGCTTGCCATGTTCGGACTCTATGAACTGCAGTTGCCAAGCGCGTTGCAGACCCGGCTCGCCGCGGCGTCGAACCAGCTGCATGGGGGGCATCTGGCGGGCGTGTTCGGGATGGGATCGGTGTCTGCGCTCATCGTCGGCCCGTGCGTTGCGCCCCCGCTGGCCGGCGCGCTGCTCTACATCGGGCAGTCAGGGGATGTGGTGCTGGGCGGAACTGCGCTGTTTGCCATGGCGCTCGGCATGGGGGTGCCGCTGCTCGTGATCGGCGCGTCGGCCGGCAGCCTGCTGCCCAAGGTTGGACCGTGGATGGAAACGGTCAAGCGTCTCTTTGGCACGGTGCTGCTGGGCACTGCAATCTATCTCCTGTCTCCGGTGTTGCCCGCAACCGTCTACCTGCTCGCCTGGGCGGCGCTACTAATCGTTGCCGCGGTCTATCTACATGCGATCGATCCGCTGCCTCCGGGCGCACCGGGCTACCGCAAGCTCTTTAAAGGCCTGGGAGTCATCGCGCTCGCTGCAGGCATTGCGCTTTTGATTGGCGCGCTGGCGGGCAGCCGCGATCTGCTGCAGCCGCTTGGTGTGCTGCGCGGCTCAGCGGCATCCAGCGCTGCACGGCCTGCCTTCCAGCGGGTACAGAATCTCGCGCAGGTTGAAAGCATCATCAATGCTTCTGCTGGTCAGCCCGTGATGCTCGATTTTTATGCCGATTGGTGCGTCACCTGCAAGGAGATGGAGCACGAGACGTTCGTCGACGGCGCAGTTCAGCAGCGCATGGCAAGTATGGTCAAGTTGCAGGCCGACGTCACCGCCAACCTCGCGGACGACCAAGCATTGCTGAAGCATTTTGGCCTGTATGGGCCGCCAGCCACGATCTTTTTTGACCGGCACGGCAGCGAGATCAGGGCGTTGCGCGTGATTGGCTTCGAGCCTGCGGACCGTTTTGCGGGGATGCTCGACAAGGTGCTCGCCGCCACGCCATGACGAAGTTGCGGCAAGGGATCGCGGTTGGCGCGCTGGCGCTCGCGTGTGCTGTGGGCGGGGCTCTGGTCTGGCAGTGGTCGACCGGCGCATGGCAGGGAATTCCTGATGCCACGGCCAAGGGGCAGGCGATCCTCTCGGCCAGCTTGCCGGGGCTCGACGGCGCCACCCAGTCAATCGCACAGTGGCGAGGCAAGGTGCTCGTGGTCAATTTCTGGGCAACCTGGTGTGACCCCTGCCGCGAGGAAATCCCTGGATTAATCGCAATTCAGTCGGCATATGCGGCCAATGGCGTGCAAATTGTCGGCATTGCCATCGATCAGAAGCCGCGTGCTGAATCCTACGCCCATAGTGTTGGCATGAACTACCCGGTGCTGATGGGGGGCATCGAAACCATGGACCTGGCGAGCGCTACTGGAAACCGTGCTGGCGTTCTGCCCTATACGCTGATCATCGATCGGGCGGGACGCCTGGTCTCGCAATCGGTGGGCATACTGACCCCTGAAAAGTTGCGTTCGCTCATCGAACCGCTGCTATCGTCTGTGAAATCCGAGCTTAAGCCATGAAGTTTATCTAAAATACGGCATTTTATTCCAATACACTGCATCTTCATGTATTTATCTTGGCGGTATCGCTGCCTGATCTGGAGCAAATAGAAACTCCTAACTCTGCGTTGTCCGCTCCCAGTGAGATGGCCCGCACCTTTTTGCGATCACCGCAGCTAGAATTCCAGCAATCGTTCTGATAAATTCTGTTATTGCCTTTTAATTTCATCTAATAGAATTCAATGGTAGTTAAAGCGCAACGTGCCAGCGTGGCACGCTGCTTCGTCTGGGATGCCTTCCGGGACTTTAGAATAGCCTGTGACGGGCCCTGAAAGTCTTGGTTTCTCTTTCGTCGGTCGCGGCCGCGTGCTGCCCAAATTCGGTCGCCATCGACGTGCAAAAAGTAGACAATTGCTGCGAACTGCGGCAAAATTGCCATCCGAGCTGGATGCTGCCATTCCCGGCTATAAGAGATTAAGAGCCATCGCTGGCCGCGAAAACCATGGGATACAAGAAAATACTCGTTCTGCACGGTCCCAACCTTAACCTGCTCGGCAGCCGGGAGCCGCAGCATTATGGTTGGGATACACTGGACGCCATCAACAGCCGACTTGAACTCGCGGCGCGAAGCGGCGGCGCAAGCCTGACCGCTTATCAAAGCAATGTCGAGGGGGAACTAGTGAACCGCATTCAGCAGGCCCAGCGCGAGGCGGTCGATTTCATCATCATCAATCCAGCGGCCTATACGCACACCAGCATCGCGATGCGCGATGCGTTTGCGGCCGTTTGTATCCCATTCATCGAAGTTCATCTTTCAAACACATCCGCGCGCGAGGAGTTTCGCCATCGATCGTATCTCAGCGATCTCGCAGTGGGGGTAATCGCCGGCTTGGGCGCCAAGGGTTACGAGCTTGCGCTGCAGTACGCTTTACAGGCCGCAGGCAATGAGGAGGCTCGCCATGGATCTGCGTAAGCTCAAAAAGCTGATCGATCTTGTAGAAGCGTCTGGAATCGCCGAGCTCGAGATCACCGAGGGCGAAGAGAAGGTTCGTATAAGCCGTGGAGGCGCAACGTCGATCGCGACGGCAGGGCCAGCTCCCGTTGCCATCGCAGCGGCAGCGCCAGCGGTTGTGCCAGCCCCGGCACAGCCCGCGCAGGAACCAGCAGCACCGGAGGGGCATGTGCTCAAGTCTCCGATGGTCGGCACCTTCTACCGTGCGCCCGCGCCCGGCTCCAAGGCGTTCGTCGAAGTCGGCCAGAGCGTCACTGAAGGCGACACGGTTTGCATCATCGAGGCGATGAAGCTGCTGAATGAAATCGAGTGCGACTGCACCGGCGTAATCAAAGCGATTCTGGTCGAAAACGGCCAGCCGGTTGAATACGGTCACCCTTTGATGATCATCGCCTAGGGCGCGCAGTGCTACAGTGCAAGGCAGCGCGCAAACGATCAACGCCGGGCACACTCAATGAATCGTCCATAGTCGGCACCCAGTACCTTATTTCAAAGTCTGCATGTTCCAAAAAATCTTAATTGCCAATCGCGGTGAAATCGCGCTGCGCGTCCAGCGCGCTTGCCGGGAGCTCGGCATCAAGACGGTTGCCGTGCATTCGGAGGCCGATGCGGAGGCGAAATATGTGAAGCTCGCCGATGAATCGGTGTGCATCGGTCCGCCACCGCCCGATCAAAGCTATCTCAATATACCGGCCATCATCAGCGCGGCGGAGGTTACTGATGCCGAGGCGATACACCCGGGCTACGGCTTTCTCTCCGAGAACCCTGACTTTGCCGAGCGCGTGGACAAGAGCGGCTTCGTCTTCATCGGTCCCAATGCCGAAACCATACGCCTGATGGGCGATAAGGTGAACGCCAAGGCGGCGATGAAGAAAGCGGGCATCCCGTGCGTGCCTGGCAGCGAAGGCGCGCTGCCCGAGGCGCCCGAGGAAGTCATCCGGATCGCCCATGACGTGGGCTATCCCGTAATCATCAAGGCGGCGGGCGGCGGGGGCGGACGGGGAATGCGCGTCGTGCATACCGAGGCAGCGCTCATCTCCGCAGTATCACTGACGCGCACCGAAGCGCAGGCTGCCTTTGGCAATCCCATGGTCTACCTCGAGAAGTTTCTCGAGCATCCGCGCCACATCGAGGTACAGGTGCTGGCCGACAAGCATCGCAATGCGGTTTATCTGGGCGACCGCGATTGCTCCATGCAGCGCCGCCACCAGAAGATCATCGAAGAAGCTCCGGCACCCGATCTGCCGATGCGCGGCCGCGTGCGCCTTGGCGAGCGCTGCGCCGAGGCCTGCCGCAAGATCGGTTACCACAATGCAGGCACCTTCGAGTTTCTCTATGAGGACGGCGAGTTCTATTTCATAGAAATGAATACGCGGCTGCAGGTCGAGCATCCGGTCACCGAACTGATCACCGGCATCGACATCGTGCAAATGCAGATACGCATCGCCGCCGGAGAGCGCATGCCGTTCAAGCAGCGCGACATCACGTTCAAGGGCCATGCGATCGAGTGCCGGATCAACGCCGAAGATCCGTACAAATTCACCCCGTCGCCGGGGCGCGTTACTTCCTGGCACATGCCGGGCGGGCCGGGCATTCGGGTGGACACTCACGTCTACAACAATTACTACATCCCGCCTAATTACGACTCGCTGATCTGCAAGCTGGTGGCCTACGGAGACACCCGTGCGCAGGCCATCAAGCGCATGGCGATCGCGCTTTCGGAAACCGTGGTGGATGGCATCAAGACCAATGTGCCGCTGCATGCGGATCTCATGCACGATGCCGCGTTTCTGCGCGGAAGCACGAGCATCCATTATCTCGAACAAAAGCTCGCGCAACTGAAGACCGGATAACGCGCGGCGCACGCCCCGCCAGCCCCATGCCTTGGCTAGCCGTTACCCTGGAACTGGACGCGCAACACGTCGACGCGCTCTCCGACGAGCTGCTGGCTGCGGGCGCGCTTTCCGTCACCGTGAGCGACGCCTATGCCGACACGCCTGCGGAGCGGCCGCAGTTCGCCGAGCCCGGCGCATCCGGCGAGACGCGGTGGGAGCGCGCCTGCGTGAATGCGCTGTTCAACGCAACTGCTGACGTGGGCGCCAGTGTCACAGCAGCGCTCAGCGCTCTGGGTTTGGACTCTGCCATGCGCTACGACGTCGCGCGGGTCGAGGATCAGGACTGGGTGCGCGCGACCCAAAGCGAATTTAAGCCCCTGCACGTTACGCCCAGGCTGTGGGTGGTGCCCACCTGGCACACGCCTCCCGATCCCGCGGCCATCAATCTGGTGATCGATCCGGGACTCGCGTTCGGCACCGGGTCTCATGCCACGACGCGGCAATGCCTGTCCTGGCTGGACGCCAATTTGCAGGGCGGTGAAGCGATGCTCGATTACGGTTGCGGGTCCGGGATACTGGCCATCGCTGCGGTGAAGCTGGGTGCGGGGCACGCGACCGGCGTCGACATCGATGAGGCCGCGTTGCTTGCGGCGAACGCCAATGCCGTGCAAAATCAGGCGGCCGTAGATTTTGTGAGCACCTCTCACCCTTTGGCCGATGCTTACGATATCGTGCTCGCCAACATCCTCGCGAACCCGCTCAAAGTACTGGCGCCGCTGCTTGCGCACGCGACGCGGCGCGGCGGCCGTGCTGTGCTCTCCGGAATACTCGCCGACCAGGCTGCCGACGTGATCGACGTATACCGCGAATGGTTCGACATCGGCGTCGCCCAGCAGGACGAAGGCTGGGCGCTGCTGGCGGGCGTGCGGCGCTAAGGTACAGTGATGAGCATAGTAACCCGCTGTCCGTCGTGCGACACCACGTTCCGGGTAACGTCCACGCAGTTGCAGGCCCATCGCGGCATGGTGCGCTGCGGACGCTGCTCCAAAGTGTTCGACGGCTTCAAGTCGCTGGCCACGCTCAATGAAACTGGGGCGGTCGCACCAGCTACGGTGGTCGCAGACGCGGAACCGACACGCGGTTCGGCCGTGCAGGAGCCGCTTTCCGCGCGCGAGCGTCGCGGCGATACGGCAGCGGAATTCTCAGCGGCCCGCGAAGCGCACGGCGTACGCGCCGAACCTAAACTCGCGCGCGCTGAGGATACTGCTGACGGCGTTGCAGTAGCCGCGCCGCCGATCCCAGACTATTACCTTGCGGAGCTGCCGCCGTCTTCGCGTAGCCGGCGTGTAGCGCTCGCATTCGCAGCGGCCCTACTGTGCCTTACCATTGCCGCACAGGCGCTTTACTTCTATCGCGGGGAAATCGCCGGCCGCGCTCCGAACTTGCGGCATCCTCTGGATCAGATGTGCGCGGTCCTGCACTGCACGGTTGAACTGCCGCAGCGTCCGAAAGAGATCACCATCGAGGCGTCCGACATCAAGGCGGTCGATCCCGATCATCCCGGACGCATACTGCTTACTGCGACGCTGCGCAGCCACGCTACGTTGACCGTGGGCTATCCCGCATTCGACGTTGCGTTGACCGACAATCAGGAACATACGGTGGTGCGCCGTATCTTCCCGCCTAAAGAATATCTGGAACCGGGGAAAGACATGCGTGACGGTCTCACGCCGAACGCCGAACTCACGGTCCGGCTCGATCTGGACAGCGGCGATCTCGGCGCTTCGGGGTTCCGTCTCGATCTGCTGCCGGACACGGCACGTTAAAGGAAGCTGTAACAAGGATGCTGAAGACCACAATGCTTAACCCGGTTCATCGCGCCCTCGGCGCGCGCATGGTGGATTTCGGCGGCTGGGACATGCCGCTGCACTACGGTTCCCAGATTGAAGAGCATCATTGCGTGCGGCGCGATTGCGCCATGTTCGACGTCTCACATATGCTGGCGATCGACGTGCGCGGCGCGGACAGCCGCGCATTTCTGTCGTACGCGCTGGCCAACAACGTCGCGCGGCTGCAGCAGCGCGGCAAGGCCCTCTACTCCTGCCTGTTGAATGCAGCGGGCGGAGTGCTGGACGATCTGATTGTATATTTCCTGGATGAAAACTGGTTTAGGCTGGTGGTCAATGCCGGGACGGCCGACAAGGATTACGCCTGGTTGAGCGCGCTGCTAGCCGAGCGCGCGCCGCAAGTGCGCCTGAAGGCGCGGCGCGACCTCGCCATCATCGCGGTGCAGGGCCCCAACGCCCGCGCTCAAGTGTACAAGGCCTTGCCCGGTTCGGAAGATGCAACCTCGGGCCTGACTTATTTCAGCGCGGCGTTCATGGGCGAATGCATGCTCGCGCGCACCGGTTATACCGGCGAAGACGGATTTGAGATTCTGCTGCCTGCGGCACACGCCGCTGCGCTTTGGCAGAAACTGCATGAAGCAGGTGTGGCTGCCGCCGGACTCGGTGCGCGCGATACGCTGCGCTTGGAAGCAGGCATGAACCTCTACGGCCAGGACATGGACGATAGCACGACTCCGTTCGAGACCGGGCTCGCGTGGACCGTCGACATGGGGGCGGGGCGCGATTTTGTGGGCCGGAGCGCGCTTGCACTCGCGTGTCCCGAACGCCACGCCGTGGGACTGGTGCTGCTCGACAAGGGCGTCATGCGCAGCCATCAGCGCGTAGCTACTCCCCTGGGAGCGGGCGAGATCACGAGCGGCGGGTTCGCGCCTACGCTCGCGCGCTCGATTGCTCTGGCGCGGGTGCCGACGGCCGTCGTGCCCGGGGCAGAGGTGCAGGTCGAGGTGCGCGGTCATGCCCTGCGCACCCGCGTGGTGCAACCGCCCTTTGTCCGCCGCGGCAGGATCATGGTCGAGCTTTAGCCGCAGTCACAGGCAGAGCCGGTAAAAATCGAGAATGCGCAGCGCGAGTTTGTTAAAATTACGCTATCAGCAAAGCTCCCTCAATGCACGTTTATCCAGAAGTCCACAACTCATGTCTACGCCAGAGAACCTGAAATACACCAAGTCGCACGAATGGGTGAGAGCAGAAGCTGACGGTACGCTCACCGTGGGCATCACCGATCACGCCCAGGAAATGCTCGGGGATCTGGTGTATGTCGAAGCGCCGGCGGTCGGCCGCCAGCTCAAGCGCAGCGAGGAATGCGCGGTCGTGGAATCCGTCAAGGCGGCTGCCGACATCTATGCGCCGCTCGCCGGCGTGGTGACCGAGGTCAATGCCGAACTCGCGGATGCGCCTGAGAAGATCAACCAGGACGCATACTCGGCGTGGATTTTCAAATTCAAACCCGATCAGCCCGGAGAGCTTAGCGAACTGCTCGACGCTGCAACCTATGAGGCGAGCGCCGCGGCGGAAAAGCATTGAACTGCATGCTGCGCCTAAGCGCTACCGCGCCGGCTAAGCCAGCGCGGACTACTGATGCCACAGACCTGCCTGCCGAGGCAGCACGCTAGATGCCGTATATCCCGCATACCAATGAGGACGTGGCGACGATGCTCGCTGCGATCGGCGTCACCCGCATAGACGATTTGTTCGATGAGATTCCGCCTGCGCTCTTGAGCGCGGAACTCGGCAAGATACCTTCCGGCGTCAGCGAAATGGACGTCACGCGGCTGATGCAGGAGCGCGCCGAGCGCGACGGCCGCTGGCTCAATTTCATTGGCGCCGGCGCCTATGAGCACCACATTCCCGCCGCCGTGTGGCAGATCGCGACGCGCGGCGAATTCTATTCCGCGTATACGCCGTACCAGGCGGAAGCGAGCCAGGGCACGCTGCAGCTGCTCTATGAATATCAGTCCATGCTCACTTCGCTCACGGGCATGGACGTCACGAATGCCAGCCTGTACGACGGCGCATCAGCGCTCGCCGAGGCGGTGCTGATGGCGGTGCGAGTGCATAAATCGGCAAAGCGCGTGTTAATGCCGGCGACCGTGCACCCCGTCTATCGCAAAGTGGTGCACACCATCGTGCGCGATCAGGGCATTGAGCTCATCGAGGTGCCGTATTGCACGGATTGCGGCCACGTCATTCCCGAGGCTTTGCGGCCGTACGAAGGTCTGGATTTTGCTGCGCTGGTAATTCCGCAGCCCAATTTCTTCGGTGTGCTCGAGCCGGTCGACGAATTGACCGCGTGGGCGCGGGCAAACAACATGCTGTCCATTGCCGTGGTGAACCCGACTGCGCTCGCGCTGCTGCGCCCGCCGGGCGAGTGGGGCGCGGACGGCGCTGATATCGCGGTGGGTGAGGGACAGCCGCTGGGCGTGCCGCTCGCGAGCGGCGGGCCGTATTTCGGTTTCATGGCCTGCCGCAATCAGTACGTGCGGCAGATGCCGGGGCGCATCGTCGGACGCACCGTCGATCGCGATGGCAAGCCGGGCTATACGCTCACGCTGCAGGCGCGCGAGCAGCACATCCGCCGTTCGAAGGCGACTTCCAACATCTGCACCAACCAGGGGCTGGCGGTCACCGCCGCCACCATCTACATGGCGCTGCTCGGTCCCGACGGCCTGACAGAAGTCGCGCAGAGCAGCCACTCGAATACACTCAAGCTCGCGCAGCTGCTGTGCGCATTGCCCGGAGTTAAACGCGTGTTTAGCGCGCCAGTGTTCCACGAGCTGGTCGTGCGCCTGCCGGCACCTGCCGCTGCGGTGCTGGACGCGCTCAGGAGCGATGGTATCCTGGGCGGCCTGGCGCTGACCGAAGACTATCCCGAGCTGGGTGACGCACTGCTGGTGTGCGCGACCGAGACCAAGAACGACGAGGACCTGGCGCGCTATGCCGAGAGCCTGGCGCGCATCCTCAAGCAGCACCCGCAGCAATGATGAGCTTGTTGGACACCTGAAACCACACTAAGGAGAAATGGAAATGTCTACAGTCACCCTCGGCGGCAACCCCGTCAACGTCGCCGGCAATTTTCTGGCACCCGGCGCCAACGCGCCTGATTTCAAACTCACCGGCAAAGATCTGAAGGATGTCGGTCTTGCTGAGTTTGCCGGCAAGCGCAAAGTGCTCAACATCGTTCCCAGCCTCGATACGGCGACCTGCCAGGTATCGACGCGCAAATTCAATGAAAAGGCGGCTGCGCTCAAAAATACCGTGGTGCTCGTGATATCCGGCGATCTGCCGTTTGCCATGAACCGCTTTTGCTCGACCGAGGGCATCAACAATGTGGTCACGCTCTCGACCATGCGCGGGCGAGATTTTCACACCAAGTACGGCGTCGACATCGCCGATGGCCCGCTCAAAGGCCTGACGGCGCGCTCGGTGGTGGTGCTGGATGAAAACAACAAGGTCGTGTATTCCCAGCTGGTTCCGGAAATCAAGAACGAGCCGGATTACGACGCCGCGATTGCGGCGCTGGGTTAAGCGGCAGGCCGGCGCAATGCGAGAGCATTGGTCATGCTGATATTCGAGTTATCGAAACGCGGCCGGCGCAATGGCGCGCAGGCGCTGCGGCGGACGGGTGAGCTGAACGCAATCCCGGCAGCACAGCGCCGCAGCTCGCACATGCTGCTGCCGGAAGTCTCTGAGCTCGACGCAGTACGTCATTACACCAATCTCTCGCGCAAGAATTTTTCGATCGACACCCAGTTCTATCCGCTGGGTTCGTGCACGATGAAATACAACCCGCGTGCCTGTAACGCACTGGCGATGCTGCCGCAGTTTCTGGCGCGCCATCCCGACGCTCCCGCTGCGACCGGCCAGGGCTTGCTCGCCTGCATGTATGAAGTGCAGGAGATGCTGAAAGACGTCACCGGCATGGCGGGCGTAAGCCTGGCGCCGATGGCTGGCGCGCAGGGCGAATTCGCGGGCGTGGCGATGATCCGCGCCTATCACGAGGCGCGCGGCGATGCGCTGCGTACCGAGATGCTGGTGCCAGATGCGGCCCACGGCACCAATCCGGCCTCGGCCGTGATGTGCGGTTACACGGTCAAGGAGATTCCGACCGACGCCGACGGCAACGTGAATCTTGCCGCGCTCAAGTCCGCGGTCGGCCCGCAGACCGCGGGCCTGATGCTCACCAATCCGTCGACGCTGGGAGTGTTCGAGCGCACCATCCTCGACATGCAGCAGATCGTGCACGGTGCGGGCGGGCTGTTGTATTACGACGGCGCCAATCTCAACGCCATCCTCGGCAGGGTCAAGCCCGGCGAGATGGGCTTCGACGTGATGCACATCAATCTGCACAAAACTTTCTCCACGCCCCATGGCGGCGGCGGGCCTGGCGCAGGCCCGGTAGCCGCCGCGGCCAAGCTTGCTCAGTACCTGCCGCTGCCGCAGGTGGCGCTGGATGCCGGAACTTACCGGCTGCAGGACGAACGCGACCGTCCGCAATCCATTGGCCGCCTGTCGGCGCACCTCGGCAATACCGGCGTGCTGCTGCGCGCCTATATCTACATGCGACTGCTGGGCCGTGAAGGCATGCGGCGCGTCGCGGAATACTCGACGCTCAACGCGAATTATCTGATGAGCGAACTCAGCAAGTGCGGGTTCGAGATCGCGTTCCCGACGCGGCGCGCTAGCCATGAATTCATCGTCACGCTGAAGGGGCTCAAGGAGCAGACTGGCGTGATGGCGATGGATTTCGCCAAGCGCCTGCTCGACAAGGGAATACATGCGCCGACCACCTATTTCCCGATGCTGGTCCCCGAGTGCCTGCTGATCGAACCGACCGAGACCGAGTCGAAACAGACGCTCGATCAGTTCGTGGTGGCGATGAAGGAAATACTAGCTGAGGCGCGCACTAATCCCGAACTCGTGAAGACTGCACCCCACACCATGCCGGTGCGCCGGCTGGACGACGTCAAGGCAGCGCGCGAACTCGATCTCGCCTGGCGCGAGCGGGGGAGCTAGAGGCGCGCTCGTTACTGCGCTGCGCTAACCTGTCCGTATCGCGGACGGGGCAGTAATTCAATGCGCGGCTATTTCTTGAGCGCGTCGCGGATTTCCCTGAGCAGCACGACGTCTTCGGGCGTGGGCGGCGCTGCGGCCGGCGCCGGCGGCTCGGGCTTTTGCATGCGGTTGATGGCCCGTATCAGAATGAACACGGCAAATGCAACGATCACAAAAGAGATGATGGTGTTGATGAAGATCCCGTAATTGAAGGTGACGGCACCCGCCTTCTGCGCCGCCTCGACGCTCGCATAGGGCCCCAACGTGGTGCCCTCACGAAGGACCAGGAAGAGGTTGGTGAAGTCGACCTTGCCGAGCAGCAGCCCGATGGGCGGCATGATCACGTCTTTTACCAGGGACTCGACGATCTTCCCGAAGGCAGCGCCGATGATGATACCCACTGCCATATCGACAACGTTGCCGCGCATTGCGAATTTCTTGAACTCTTCGAGCATGGTAGGCCTCCCGGTCAAGTAGACGCTGCTTATGATAGCAAAGTGCGGCCGGCCGCTGTGCGGTGCTGCCGCGATGGTATAATTTATTTTTTCGTGAGGCCTTTCCCCTTGAATATATTTCTGACGGCGCGCATCGCGCAGCCTGCCCAACTATGAATACCTTGATCTGCGGATCCATCGCCTATGACACCATCATGGTGTTCCCCGGCCGCTTCAAGGAGCATATCCTTGCCGAGCAGCTGCACATCCTGAACGTCGCGTTTCTGGTGCCCGAGATGCGCCGCGAGTTCGGCGGCTGCGCCGGAAATATCGCCTACAATCTGAATCTGCTTGGCGGCAAGCCACTGATCATGGCCACCGTGGGGCAGGATGCCGACGCTTACGGTGCGCGACTGGATACGCTCGCAATCTCCCAGCGCCACGTGCGCCGGGTGCCGCAGAGCTATACCGCGCAGGCGTTCATCACCACCGACCTCGACGACAACCAGATCACGGCCTTCCATCCGGGCGCCATGAATTTCTCGCATGAGAATCACGTGAGCGACGCTTCAGGCGTCACGCTCGGCATCGTCGCGCCCGATGGCCGCGACGGCATGGTGCAGCACGCGCGTGAATTCAAGGCCGCCGGCATCCCGTTCGTGTTCGATCCCGGTCAGGGCCTGCCCATGTTCAACGGCCCCGAGCTGCTGGAGTTCGCCGGGCTCGCCGACTACCTCGCGGTCAACGACTACGAAGGCCAGTTGTTGCAGGAGAAAACCGGCAAGTCACTGGAAGAACTTGCGCAGCAAGTGCGCGCACTGATAGTCACCCTGGGCGCACAGGGCTCGGTGGTGTACACCAAGGGCAAACGCATCGAGATCCCGTGCGTCAGCGCGCAACAGGTCGTGGACCCTACCGGCTGCGGAGACGCGTACCGCGCCGGGCTCCTCTACGGCATTGCGCAGGGTATGGATTGGGAGATCACCGGGCGCCTAGCCTCGCTGCTCGGCGCGCTGAAAATTGCGCAGCGCGGCGGCCAGAACCATAAGTTCACGCGCGATGAGATCGGGCAGCGCTTCAAAGAGGCGTTTGACATCGCGCTCTGGTAGAGCGCGTCGCCCGTGCGGCGGCTCCCCGGCGATGATGTGGCCGCCCGTGGAGCTGCGCGCTTGAAGACTACCGGTATTGCAACCCGCATCAGGCGCATTGCCAGGCTCACTCTACACATCGTGGGCGCGCTCGCGCTTGGCGCCTTCGTTTTTCCGTTCGTCGATAGTGCGCGGCACGCATGGCACGTCAAGCGTTGGTCCGCACGGTTCATACGCATCCTCGCGCTGCGGATCGAGGTGACCGGCACGCTTCCGCGCCGGGGCGGGCCGCCGGCGATGATCGTCGCAAATCACGTTACGTGGCTCGACATCTTCGCGCTCAACGCCGCGCACCCGGTGCGCTTCGTCGCTAATTCGGAAATCCGCCGCTGGCCGCTGCTCGGCTGGATCGCGCACATCGCGCGCTCACTGTTCATCGACCAGCACCGCCGCCACCATGTCGCCGATATCAACCGGCAGGTCGAGGCGGGCCTGAGGGCAGGGGATACCTTTGCCGTGTTTCCCGAAGGGGGCGTCAACGATGGCGAGACCTTGCGTGCGTTTCACGCTTCGCTGCTGCAGCCGGCGCTCGCGTGCGATGCGCTCCTGCATCCCGTCGCGATCCGCTATGTCCGCGCCGACGGCAGCCGGTGTCGCGAGGTTGCCTATGATGGCGACAAGACCATGCTCGATGTGCTGCGGGTGATACTGACGCAGCCGGTGATCCATGCGCGGCTCGAATTCCTGCCGCCGATCGCGTGCAGCGGACGCACGCGCCGCGATCTTGCTGCCGAAGCGCAGGCGCTCATTGCTCGGGCGGTAATCTCGTCCCTGGACGCACATACGAGTAGAACGCGCCATCATTAAGTCTGAAGGCGGTCAGTGAACCGTTCCACACGCAGCCGGTGTCCAGAGAGACCACGTTCGATCCGGTGTAGAGGCCGAGCGATGCCCAGTGGCCGCAGATGATCGGAGTGGTGCGGCTGCGGCGGCGCGGGGCCGTGTACCAGGGCATGTAACCTTTGGGCAGATGCAGCAGCGTGCCCTTGTGCGAGAACTCCATCCCGCCGTCCGGTGTGCAGATCCTGAGCCGCGTCAGGGCATTGGTGATGATGCGCCAGCGTGCAACGCCGGTCAGATCATCGCGCCAGCGTGCGGGCTTGTTTCCGTACATCTGGCGCAGGAACTCGTCGCAGCGCGGGCCGCGCAGCACAGCTTCCACCTCGTGCGCGAGCTTGAGCGCTTTGGCGATCGACCACTGCGGCAGCAGGCCGGCGTGCACCATCGCATAGCCGCCACCCACGTGCATCAGCGGCCGATGGCGCACCCAGTCGAGCAGCTCGTCGCGGTCCGGCGCGCGCAGGATCGCATCCAGCGTGTCGCCAGTATGCTTGTGGGTGTGGCCGGCGGCGAGCACCAGCAGATGCAGGTCGTGGTTGCCGAGCACCGTGACCGCGCGCTCTCCCATGCCTTTGACGAAGCGCAGCACCGCAAGCGAGTGCGGTCCGCGGTTGACGAGATCTCCGACCAGCCACAGTTTGTCGCGCGCGGGATCGAAGCGGCAGCGGTCGAGCAGGCGCCGCAATTGCGAGTAGCAGCCCTGGACGTCGCCTACTGCGTATGTGGCCATGTGGGTTCGGCGCGTGCATGTCTGCGCGCGTCAGGCTATGCATATGTCTAAGCTGGCGCCCGCCGTTACCGGCGGGCAATGAGCCTGGGCCGCACTTCAGCCCGTCGGCACCGCTTGAGGGCTGGTTATTTGCCCGAGCCTGCGGCGGGCTTCTTCAGTTCGGGTTCCTTGAAGTTCGCGCCCGATTGATTCGCCATAAACGCCACGGCGCGCGCGATCTCGTCGTCGGTCAAATCGGGATTGCCGCCGCGTGCCGGCATCTGGCCCACGCCTTTGATCGCGTTTGCGATCAGGTGCGGATAGCCCCCGGCGATGCGCTTGCTCCAGCCCGCGCTATCGCCGATCTTGGGTGCGCCAAGCGCCCCCGAGCCGTGACAGGCGCTGCACACGGCGTCGACCACTTCCTTGCCGGCTTTTTCCACTTTGGGCGCGTTCGGGTCGATCACTGCAAGCTGCCCAACGGGCTTGAGCCGTTCCGCGACCGTCTGTTGCGCAGACGCGGTATTCGATGCGTTGCCTTTGAGCCCGGAGGTGACAAGCTGCGACAACATCACGATCAGGATGATGGGAACCAGAAACGCGAGCAGCACCACGGTGATCAACTGCTTGGGCGTCTTGATCGGGGACGAATGCTCTTCGTGGGGTGTCTCGCTCATGAGATGACTGCAGCCTTCAGTGCTGTAAAAGGCGCCTATTATAACGGCATCGGGGGCGAGGCGAAAAGCGCTTGCAGGAGGGGCGGCGGGCGGCGCCCGGTCGGCAACGCAGCGCCCGGCCCGCTGCGCTGCCTGCGGGCCGATGGACGCTAGCCCTGAAAAAGACTATCCTTGGCGCCCTGATTTCGCTGTGCCCCATTGCGCCCGTAGCTCAGCTGGATAGAGTGTCGGTCTCCGAAGCCGAAGGTCGCGCGTTCGAATCGCGCCGGGCGCGCCACCATCCGCAGTGGGTCAGGCGACTCCGCAGCGGCCTGAATCGCCGCAACGTCAATGATGCGGGCGAATTCATGCAGAATACCGTCACGCCATCAATCTGCAGTCGCAGCGATGCCCAAACCCAAGCGATCCCACAAGCATAAGCCGTCCGCACGGACTGCAGCGGTCCCGCCATCGATTGTGGCGTCCACCGTTGCCTTGGAGCAAGCCGTGCGGCAGGCGGCAGCCGCCTGCCAGCGCAGCGACTGGGCTGAAGCGGAAAAGCAGTGTCGCATCATCCTCGACCTCAAAGCGGATCACTTCGACGCCCTCCATCTGCTGGGCATCGTCGCAGCGCGCAACCGACACACGCAGGAGGCGGCCGACCTGCTATTGCGGGCGCTTTCGGTCAATCCGAACCACGCCGAAGCCAATCACGGCTACGCAGCCGCGCTAGCGGCACTAAGGCAGTTGGACGCGGCGGTTGAATATTACGAGCGCGCGATAGCGCTGCAGCCGGATTATGCTGACGCGTACTTCAAACGCGGCAATGCACTGCGGGCGCTTAAGCGCGCTGCGCTGGCGCTTACGAGCTACCGGGCCGCGCTCGCGCTCCGGCCCGATCATGCGCAAGCCCACTACAACTGCGGCAATCTGCTGCAGGAACTCGGGCGCCTTGAGGAGGCGCTGGCGGCATATGGGCGCGCGATCGCGCTCAAGCGGGATTTCGCGGAAGCCTATAACAATCGTGCCGCCGCATTCGAAAAGCTCGGACATCAGGTGGGGGCGCTGGTGGACTACGAGCATGCGGCCGCGCTCAAGCCAGACTACGCAGACGCTCATTACAATCGCGGCAACATGCTGTGTGCGCTTGGCCGCGACGGGCAGGGGCTGGCGAGCTACGAGCGCGCGATCGCGCTCAAGCCGCGCTACGCCAAGGCCCACGGCAACCGCGCTGCCGCACTCGCAAAGATCAATCGCAACGAGGAAGCGCTGGCGGGCCGCGAGCAGGTGCTTGCGCTGACGCCTGCTGACGCCGATGCCCATTACAACCTCGGCAATGCATTGCGTGCGCTCGCACTCCACGGGGAGGGGCTGGCGAGCTATGAGCGCGCGCTCGCGCTCGCGCCGGAATTCGCGCAAGCCTACGGCAATCGCGGCAATGCGCTGCGCGATCTCCAGCACTTCGACGTCGCGCTGGCGAGCTACGAGCGGGCACGGGCGCTTGCGCCGCTATCCGCAGAAGCCTGCAGCAACTGCGGCAATGCGCTGCGCGACCTGCAACGCCCTATAGAGGCGCTCGCCGCTTATGAGCAGGCGGTCGCGCTGGCGCCCGATTACGCGGAGGCGTATCACAATTGCGGCGTAGCAAACTCTGAACTCGCGCGTCCCGAGGCGGCGCGTGCGAGCTACGAGCGCGCGCTCGCACTGCGTCCTGATTACGCGGCAGCTCACAACGGCCGCGGCGTGACGCTCGCGCGGCTGCGGCGCTACGAGGACGCTTTGGCGAGCTACGAGCAGGCACTCGCACTGCAGTCCGATTACGCGGAAGCATTGAACAACCGCGGCGCCGCGCTCGCCGAACTCAGGCGCTACGCCGAGGCGCTCGCGAGCTATGAGCTGGCACTCGCAGGGCGACCTGATTACGCCGACGCCTACAACAATCTCGGCATCGCACTTGGCGAATTGAAGCAGCACGGCGCGGCAATCGACAACTTCGGCCGCGCCATCGCGCTACGTCCGGACCATGCGGACGCTTATTACAACGGCGGCAACACTCTGCGGGATATCCGGAGCCAGGATCAGGCGCTTGCGAGCTACGAGCGGGCTCTGCTGCTCGATCCGCGTTACCCATATCTGTACGGATTGCGTCTGCATATGAAGATGGTGCTGTGCGACTGGCGCGATCTGGACGCGGAGTTTCAGGAACTCGCTGCAAAGATCGAGCGCAACGAGAAAGCGACCATCCCATTCGCCATGCTGCCGGTCACCGATCACATGTCGGTACAAAGCAGGTCTGCAAAGATCTGGGCTGCCGACAAGGCACCCGCGAGCCTGGCGCTTGCTCACCTGCAGAAGCTGCCACGGCACGCGAAGATGCGCATCGGCTATTTTTCTGCCGATTTCAGAAATCACGCCGTGTCCATCCTCACCGCGGAGCTGTTCGAGCGGCACGACAAGTCGAGATTCGAGGTGTATGCTTTCGCGTTCGGCCCGCCCAGCGACGACGCGCTGCGCCAGCGGATCGCCGCTGCCTGCGATCGGTTCATCGACGTGCACGATCAGGGCGATATGGAGGTCGCTTTGCTGGCGCGGAGTCTCGAACTCGACATCGCCGTGGACCTGGGAGGCTATACCGAAGGCAGCCGCACCGGGATCTTTGCGCATCGCGCCGCGCCGGCACAGGTGAGCTACCTCGGTTACCTGGGGACGATGGGCGCGCAATACATGGACTATCTGATCGCGGACCGCACCATCGTGCCCGTGGAGCAGCAGGAAAATTATTCGGAAAAGATCGTCTGCCTGCCGTGCTATCAGGTCAACGATACTCAGAGGCGCATCGCAGACCATGCGTACACCCGCGAGGAATTGGGCTTGCCGCAGAGCGGGTTCGTCTACTGCTGCTTCAACAACAACTACAAGATCACGCCGGCGAGCTTCGATGGCTGGATGCGGATACTGAAAGCGGTGCCGGGCAGCGTGCTGTTTCTATATGCGGACAACGAGTTTGCTTGCGCCAATCTTAAGCAGGAAGCGCTGGCGCGGGGGGTGGACTCCGGCCGGCTGGTCTTCGGCAAGCGCTTGCCGCCGGCCGAGTACCTCGCGCGCTACCGAACGGCCGATCTGTTCCTGGATACATTTCCCTACAATGCCGGCACCACCGCAAGCGATGCGCTGTGGGCGGGATTGCCGGTGCTGACCCGCATGGGGCAGGCATTTGCGAGCCGCGTCGCGGCGAGCCTGCTCACCGCGATCGATCTGCCTGAACTCGTCACGACCACGCAGCAGGACTACGAGTCCCTTGCGATCGGGCTGGGCACCGATGCTCAGAGGATGGCGGCCATCAGACGCAAGCTCGCAGCACACCGGCTGACCGCGCCGCTGTTCGATGCGCGGCGCTTCGCCAGGAATATCGAGTCTGCGTACCGGGCGATCTACGAACGCTCGCAGGCGGGACTCACGCCTGCGCACATCCAGATCCAGGATTGACGCAGGGCCTGCGCTACGCCGCCGATGTTCCGCGGTCAGCGAGCTTCAGCGCTTCAGTCGGCGAGATTCGCAAACAGCGGCGTACTCAGATAGCGCTCGCCGAACGACGGAATGATCACGACTATGAGCTTGCCCTTGTTTTCTGCACGCTGTGCGACCTGCAGCGCGGCCCACACCGCTGCCCCTGAGGAAATGCCGACCAGCACTCCTTCTTCGCGCGCCATGCGGCGTGCGGTATCCATCGCATCGTCGTTCTTTACGCGCACGACCTCGTCGTAGATTTTGATGTTCAGTATCTTGGGGATGAAACCCGCGCCGATGCCCTGGATCGGATGCGGTCCGGCTTGGCCGCCGGACAACACGGCCGAAGCGTCCGGCTCGACCGCGACGCAGCGAAACGAAGGTTTGCGCGCCTTGAGCACTTCGCCGATGCCGGTGATGGTGCCGCCGGTGCCGATGCCGGATATCAGGATGTCCACCTTGCCGTCGGTATCGCGCCAGATTTCCTCGGCCGTGGTGCGGCGATGGACTTCGGGGTTCGCGGGATTCTCGAACTGCTGCGGTATGAAATAGCGTGCATCCGCGGCCGCCATCTCCTCGGCTTTCTTGATCGAGCCAGGCATGCGCTCGGCGCCGGGCGTCAGCACGAGTTCAGCGCCGTAGGCGCGCAGCAGCATGCGGCGTTCCTTGCTCATGGTGTCGGGCATGACGAAGGTGCACTTATATCCTTTGGCCGCGCATACCATGGCGAGCCCGATGCCGGTATTGCCGCTGGTGGGTTCAAGGATGACGGTGTCGGGCTTGATGCGCCCGGCCTTTTCGGCCGCCTCGATCATCGACAGTGCAATCCGGTCCTTGACGCTGTGGGCCGGATTCTGGAACTCGAGCTTGACGACGACCTCGGCTGCGCATCCCTGGGCGAGCCGGTTGATGCGTACGAGGGGCGTGTTGCCGATCAGTTCGGTAACGCTGCTGGCGATCTTCATGGGGTCTCCTTGTGCGAAAGTGATGCGGATTATCGCTGTTCCCGGGCCGCGCTGTCATCCCCCTAAAGATCTAGGGGTCTTTCGCTATGGGCGCACGCCGCTGGACGACGCGCCCAGAGCCGTCGTCCTCTTAGATGCAGACCTTGTTATACATCAAATCTTCTTGAGGAAGGCCTGTGCAAAGAGCGCGGTACTGTGCAAGAATCCGCTTCAAAGGAGATCTTAGACCATGAAATTTTTCTACGTAGCAATACTTTGCGTGAGCCTGGCATGGGCGGCGGACAAGCCGGCGGCCCCGGCTTCTGGAATGTCGACCCTGAGCGGCAAAGTGCTGGAAGTGAAAGACGTCGACAGCTACACCTACATGCGGCTGCAGACCAAGGACGGAGAAACGTGGGCTGCGGTCAACAAGTCGCCGGTCAAGAAGGGCACCCAGGTCACGGTCGAGAACGCGACCGTCATGAGCAATTTCGAGAGCAAGACGCTCAAGAAGAAATTCGACAAGATCGTTTTCGGGACGCTGGCCGGCCCCGGCGGCGACCTGGCTGCGGTGCACGCGGGTGCCGGGGTCTCCAAGTCCGCGGACGTGGGAGACGTGAAGGTTGCCAAGGCGAGCGGTCCGGACGCGCGGACGGTTGCCGAGATCAACACAAAAAGGACCGAGCTGAAGGACAAGAACGTGCTGATCCGTGGCAAGGTCGTAAAGTACACGCCCTCGGTGCTCGGCAAGAACTGGATTCATCTGCAGGATGGGACGGGCTCGGCTGCGGACAGCACGAACGACCTGACGGTGTCGACCAAAGATCCGGCCAATGTTGGAGATACCATACTGGTGAAAGGGCTGGTGCGCACCGATCGCGATCTGGGCTCCGGTTATTTCTACAAGGTGCTGATCGAGGACGCCGCGCTGCAAAAGTAAGGCGTATCTCCCTGTGGTTGTGCACGGCGAACTCACGCTGGGTTTAGCCGTGCGCTCATTTTGCGCACGCCGCGCCTATATAATGCGCTAGAGGCATCAGGCGCGCGGCGGGTTCAGACATGGCTCAGGCATACGACGCAGTCATCATCGGCGGCGGCCACAACGGCCTCGTATGCGCGTGCTATCTCGCTGCGGCAGGCCTCAAGGTGCGCGTGCTCGAGCGCCGTCCCATCGTCGGCGGCGCGGCGGTGACCGAGGAATTCTTCCCCGGCTTTCGCAATTCGACCGCCAGCTATACGGTCAGCCTGCTCCATCCCGCGGTGATCTCCGATTTGCGATTGCGCGAGCACGGCTTGCGCATACTCGAGCGGCCGCTGTCGAATTTCCTGCCGCTGCCCGATGATCGTTATCTCAAGATTGGCAACACCGTCGAGGCGACGCAACGCGAACTGGCGAAATTTTCCGAGCGCGATGCCGCCGCGCTGCCGCGCTATTACGCAATGCTGGAAGGCGTCGCTGACCTGGTGCGTGAGCTGGCGCTGCAAACGCCGGTCAACGTCGGCGGCGGCCTGCGCGATGCGCTCGCTGCACTGGCTGCCGGCAACCGCATGCGTCGGCTCGACATGGAGGCGCGGCGCGACGTGCTCGATCTTTTCGCCAAGAGCGCCGGCCAACTGCTCGACGCGTGGTTTGAATCGGACGCGCTGAAGGCGGCTTTCGGCTTCGATGCAGTGGTCGGAAACTTTGCGAGCCCTTATGCGCCGGGTTCGGCATACGTGCTGTTGCACCATGTGATCGGCGAGGTCAACGGACGCAAAGGCGTGTGGGGGCACGCCGTGGGCGGGATGGGGGCGATTACGCAGACGATGGCTGCCGAGGCGCGCGCGCGCGGCGTCGAGATCACGACTGAGGCAGAGGTCAGCAGCATCGAGGTGAGTGGCGGACGTGCGCGTGCTGCATTGCTCGCGGACGGCGCACGCATCGCTGCGCGGTGCGTGGTTTCAAACCTCAATCCCCGTCTGCTTTACCTGAAGCTCATCGAGGAGCGCGAGCTAGCTCCGGAGTTCCTCACGCGCATGCGCGCCTACCAGTGTGGCTCCGCGACGCTGCGCATCAACGTTGCGCTGTCCGGGCTGCCGGACTTCAGCGCATTGCCGGGCACGCAGGCGTGCGAGCATCATCAGTCCGGGATCATCATGGCGCCGTCGCTCGCCTACATGGAGCAGGCGTACTTCGATGCGCGCACCCTCGGCTGGTCGCGTCAGCCGGTCGTGGAAATGCTGATGCCGAGCACGGTCGACGAAACGCTCGCGCCGCGCGGACAGCACGTGGCGAGCCTGTTCTGCCAGCACTTCAATCCGGTGCTGCCAGAGGATTTAAGCTGGGATGACGCGAAAGAACGCGCCGTCGATGCCTGCATCGACGTCGTCAACCGCTATGCGCCAAATTTCAAAGCCAGCATTCTCGGCCGCAAGGCGTGGACGCCGCTCGATCTGGAACGCGATTTTGGATTGATGGGTGGCGATATCTTCCACGGTGCGCTCACGCTGGATCAGATTTATAGCGCGCGCCCGCTGCTGGGCTACGCCAATTACCGCGGACCTCTGGAGCGGCTCTATATGTGCGGGGCGGGCACCCATCCCGGCGGCGGCGTGTCCGGACTGCCCGGCCGCAATGCGGCGCGCGAAATCATCCGCGACTACCGGGCGGGTAAGCTCGGGAAGGGGTAGCGCGCGCCGTCAGAGCTGTTTCTCGAGCCTGGCTAGCTGCTCCTGATATGCGCGCAACGCCATCTGGTCGAAACACGCGTATATGATTTGTTCGAATTCACGATGCGCGCTCATGTACGCTGCGGTCTGCGTTACGGCAATCTCGACTGCGGACGCCAGCGGATATCCGTAGGCGCCGCAGCTGATGGCGGGAAAGGCCAGCGTGCGCAGCCCGTGTTCCAGAGCGAGCGCCAGACACGAGCGATAGCAGGAGGCGAGCAGCTCCGGTTCGCCCTGCGTGCCGCCGTGCCATACCGGGCCCACCGTGTGAATCACCATTTTTGCCCGTAGCCGGTAACCGGCGGTGATCTTGGCCTCTCCGACGCGGCAGCCGCCGAGCGTGCGGCACTCGGCGATCAGCTGCGGACCGGCCGCACGGTGGATCGCGCCGTCGACGCCGCCGCCGCCGAGCAACGAAGTATTGGCCGCATTCACGATGGCATCGACCGCGAGCGTGGTGATATCGGTATGAATCGCGAGCAGTCTCTCACCCATGGTGGGTGTAATTAGAGGCGTTCGATCGCCATGGCGGTCGCTTCGCCGCCGCCGATGCACAGGGCCGCCACGCCGCGCGTAGCCTGACGGCGTTCGAGTGCGGCAAGCAGCGTTACGATGATGCGCGCTCCGGAAGCGCCGATCGGGTGCCCGAGCGCGCACGCCCCGCCATGCACGTTGACCTTGTCGTGGTCCAGAGCGAGCTCGTGGATCGCTGCCATGGTCACCACGGCGAATGCCTCGTTGATTTCATAGAGATCGACGTCCTGGTCGCTCCACCCGGTCTGCGCCCACAGCTTCTTGATTGCACCTACCGGAGCCGTGGTGAACCAGGCCGGCTCCTGCGAGTGCGTCGCGTGGCCGACGATGCGCGCGAGCGGCCGCAGGCCGCGGCTGCGCGCTTCGGACTCGCGCATCAGCACCAGCGCCGCCGCGCCATCGGAAATCGAGCTCGAATTCGCTGCGGTGACGGTGCCGTCTTTCTTGAACGCCGGCCGGAGCTGAGGAATCTTCTCCAGGTTGGCCTTGAGCGGCGGTTCGTCCGTGGTGACGCTGGTCTCGACTCTGCCGGCACTTGACTTGAACGGTGCGATCTCCGCTGCAAACCAGCCATTCCTGATCGCGTCCTGCGCGCGCTTGAGCGAAGTGATCGCGTAGCGATCCTGCGCTTCGCGCGAGAACTGGTAACGCTCGGCGGTGGCTTCCGCGTAGCTGCCCATTAGCCGGCCGCGATCGTAGGCGTCTTCCAGGCCGTCCAGAAACATGTGGTCTTTGACTTCTGCGTGCCCCAGACGCAGCCCCGCGCGTGCCTTGGGCAGGAGATAAGGCGCATTGCTCATGCTTTCCATGCCGCCCGCGACCATGACGCGATTGCTGCCGGCGAGCAGCAGATCGTGCGCGAGCATCGCCGCCTTCATGCCCGAACCGCACATCTTGTTGATGGTCGTGCAGCCGGTCGCCAGCGCGAGGCCGGCGCCGATCGCGGCCTGGCGCGCCGGCGCTTGCCCCTGTCCGGCAGAGAGGACGTTGCCCATAATCACTTCGTCGACGCTGGTGCCGTCGATCCCCGAGCGCTCGACGGCGGCCCTGATCGCCGCCGCTCCGAGCTCGGGTGCGGCGATATTCTTGAAGTCGCCCTGAAAAGCGCCCATCGGCGTGCGCGCGCTGCCTACGATGACCACGGGATTTGATTGCATCTGGATCTCCAGTTGATTCTGTCTGCCGCAAATTCTACTTGCTTTGAAAGCGGCAGCTGCAAGGTTAACGCGGATGCTGCGGAACGTGCAACGACCCGCGAGCATGCGCGGCGCTGCGCAAACCCGCGCAAGCGGGCGGGCAGGTCCGGGAGCGCGCAGTTCGGAGGCGCGCGTTTGCCGGGCATCGCGAGCGTGTAGCGCTGGCGGATGCGCCAGACTGGTGCGTATATGTCGCGGCCGGTCGTCGAAACACGGTCCCCGCAAGGGGGCGGCGGCGGTATAATGCGACGCCTGATTTTTAGCCGCTTTGAGCTGGACGCAGGCGGCAAGTGCGGGCGGTGCCATAGAGCGGCGATGCTATAATTGGTGCGCATACCGCAACCGCAGACCACAGTCTCTGATGTCCGCATAATCGGCCGTCGACTAACCTACAAAGCTACAAAGGTGTAGCCCCATGGACATGAAGGACATCGTTCCTGATTCCGACCCACAGGAAACTCAGGAGTGGATGGAAGCGCTCGACTCCGTGCTCAAGCACGAAGGTGCGGAGCGCGCGCACTATCTGCTCGAAAAGCTGGTCGAGAAGGCGCGCCGCAGCGGCGCCTACATCCCGTTCAGCCCGAACACCGCGTATCTGAACACGATACCTCCGGAGAAGGAGGAGCGCTCGCCCGGCGATCTCGCCCTCGAGGACAAGATTCGCGCTTACGTGCGCTGGAATGCGATGGCGATGGTGGTGCGCGCCAACAAGAATTCTTCGGAGCTGGGCGGCCATATTGCGAGCTTCGCGTCGGCGGCCACGCTCTACGACATCGGCTTCAATCATTTCTTCCGAGCGCCGCATGACGAATTCCGCGGCGACTTAGTCTACATCCAGGGCCATTCCTCGCCCGGCATCTACTCGCGCGCCTTCCTCGAGGGCCGCATCACCGAAGCGCAGCTCGAAAATTTCCGGCGTGAAGTAGACGGCCAAGGGTTGTCCTCGTATCCGCATCCCTGGCTGATGCCGGATTTCTGGCAGTTCCCGACGGTCTCGATGGGGCTCGGCCCGCTGATGGCGATCTATCAGGCGCGCTTCATGCGCTATCTGCGGGACCGCGGCATCACGCAGATGCAGGGGCGCAAGGTGTGGGCGTTCATGGGCGACGGTGAAATGGACGAGCCGGAGTCGCTGGGCGCGATTTCGCTCGCCAGCCGCGAGAAGCTCGACAACCTGATCTTCGTCGTCAACTGCAATCTGCAGCGCCTGGATGGCCCGGTGCGCGGCAATGGCAAGATCATCCAGGAACTGGAAGCGGATTTCCGCGGCGCCGGCTGGAACGTTATCAAGGTGATCTGGGGCTCGTACTGGGATCAGCTGCTGATGCGCGACACGCACGGCATCCTGCTCAAGCGCATGGAAGAGTGCGTGGACGGCGATTACCAGACCTATAAGAGCAAGGACGGCGCCTACGTGCGCAAGCATTTCTTCGGCAAGTATCCAGAGCTGCTGGAGATGGTTGCGAACATGACGGATGATGACTTGTGGCGTCTGAACCGCGGCGGCCACGACCCCCTCAAAATCTACGCGGCCTACGCGGCGGCGATGAAACACGAGGGGCAGCCCACGGTTATTCTTGCCAAGACCATCAAGGGCTTCGGCATGGGCGAGGCCGGCGAGGGCCAGAACGTCACGCACCAGCAGAAGAAGATGGGGACGTCTTCGATCAAGTCGTTCCGCGATCGCTTCAACGTTCCGATCCCCGACGATCAGCTCGAGAAAGTGCCGTTCTTCAAGCCGGCGGACGATAGCCCGGAGATGAAGTATCTGCGCGAGCGCGTGGCTGCGATGGGCGGCGCGCTGCCGATGCGCCGGCGCCAGGCGGCGCCGCTCGAAGTGCCGCCGCTTGCTGCCTTCGACACGCTGCTCAAGGGCAGCGAGCAGCGCGAATTCTCGACTACCATGGCGTTCGTGCGCATCCTGACGGTGCTGGTGCGCGACAAGAACCTCGGCAAGTATGTGGTGCCGATCGTGCCCGATGAATCGCGCACCTTCGGCATGGACGGCATGTTCCGCCAGCTCGCCATCTACTCGCACGTCGGACAGCTCTACACGCCGCAGGACGCCGAGCAGCTCATGTTCTACAAGGAAGACAAGAACGGCCAGATCCTGCAGGAGGGCATCACCGAGGCGGGAGCGATGTGCTCGTGGATCGCGGCTGCGACTTCCTACAGCTCGAACAACGTGCCGATGATCCCGTTCTTCATCTTTTATTCCATGTTCGGCTTCCAGCGCGTGGGCGACCTCGCATGGGCGGCGGGCGACATGCGCGCGCGCGGTTTTCTGCTGGGTGGCACCTCGGGCCGCACCACGCTCAACGGCGAGGGCTTGCAGCACGAGGATGGCCAGAGCCAGATCCTGGCCTCCATGGTGCCCAACTGCCTGTCTTACGATCCGACGTTCTCGTACGAACTCGCGGTCATCATTCAGGACGGCCTGCGGCGCATGTACCGCGAGCAGGAAGACATCTATTACTACATCACCGTGATGAACGAGAACTACGCTCATCCGGCGATGCCAGACGGCGTAGAGCAGGACATACTGAAAGGCATGTACCTGTTCCGGGCAGGCGCTGCCAAGCAGAAGGCGCCGCGGGTACAGCTCATGGGCAGCGGAGCGATTTTCCGCGAAGTGATCGCGGCCGCAGAGTTGCTCGAGCAGGAATTCGGCATCGACTCCGATCTGTGGAGCGTGACCAGCTTCAATCAGGTGCGCCGCGACGGGCTCGCGGCGCAGCGCTGGAACATGCTGCATCCCGAGGCTGCGCCGCGCGTGAGCCACATCGAGCACTGCCTGAAGGATCATGCCGGCCCGGTGGTCGCCGCCACGGATTACATGAAGCTCTACTCGGATCAGATCCGCGCCTGGCTCCCGGGGCGCAGCTTCATCGCGCTGGGCACCGACGGTTTCGGACGGTCCGACACGCGCAAACAGCTGCGCAAGTTCTTCGAGGTGGATCGCTACCACGTGGTGGTGGCCGCCCTGAAAGCGCTGGCCGATGAAGGCGCGGTGCCGGCAAGCCAGGTGACCAAGGCGATCGCAAAGTACGGCATCGATCCCGAGAAGCCGAATCCGACGACGGTCTAGAATGGAATGAGCACATTGATTGAAGTGAAGGTGCCGGACATCGGGGATTTCAAGGATATCCCGGTGGTCGAACTGCTGGTCAAGGTGGGCGATACGGTAAACGCCGAGGACCCGCTGGTGATGCTCGAATCGGATAAGGCGACGGTCGAGGTGCCCTCGCCCGCGGCTGGCCGCATCGCGAAGCTCAGCGTCAAGGTCGGTGACAAGGTGTCCAAAGATTCGCTGTTGCTGATGCTGGAAGCCGATGCGGCACCGGCCGCGGGCAGGGAGCAGGCGCAGCCTGCGCCGTCCGCTGCTGCGCCTGTACCGGCAATGCCGAGCGCGCCACCGCCCACACCTGCACCGGCAGCAGTCGCACAGGCTCCGGCGGTGCCGCCCACGGCGGTCGTGCGCGCAGAACCCGCACCGCTGGTTGAGAGCAATGCTACCGGCGTACACGCAAGCCCTTCGGTCAGGCACTTCGCGCGCGAACTTGGCGTCGACCTGTCGCGGGTAAATGGTAGCGGGCCCAGGAGCCGCGTACTGCGCGAAGACGTGCAGGCCTATGTGAAGAGCACGCTGGCGCGCAGCGCCGGCTCCGGATCGATGCCCGGCTTCTCGTTCCCGCCGCTGCCGCAGGTCGATTTCTCCAAGTTCGGACCGATCGAGTCCCAGCCGCTGTCGCGCATCAAGAAGCTCGCCGGCGGACACCTGCACCGCAACTGGGTGAGCATTCCCCACGTGACGCAGCACGGTGAAGCCGACATCACGGAGCTCGAGTCCTTCCGCAAAGGCCAGTCGGAGGCGGCGCAGAAGCAGGGCGCCCGCCTGACGCTGGTCGCGTTTCTGATCAAGGCGGTCGCTGCCACGCTCAAGCAATATCCGAACTTCAATGCGACGCTTGCTGCCGATGGCGAGCAGCTCATCCTCAAGCATTATTTCAACATCGGCGTTGCCGTGGATACCCCGCCCGGGCTGGTCGTGCCGGTGCTGCGGGAGGTCGACAAGAAGGGATTGCTCGATCTGGCGAAAGAGCTGGGCGAGACCAGCGCGCGCATGCGCGAGGGCAAGATCAGCCCGACGGATCTGCAGGGCGGGTGTTTCTCGATCTCGAGCCTGGGCGGCATCGGCGGCACATTCTTTACTCCGATCATCAACGCGCCCGAAGTTGCGATCCTGGGCGTGGGCAGGGCAGCGCTCAAGCCCGTGTGGAACGGCAAGAAATTCGTGCCGCGGCTGATGCTGCCGCTGTCGCTCTCGTATGATCATCGCGTCATCGATGGCGCGCAGGGCGCGCGCTTCATCAGTTTTCTCGCGGATGCACTTGCCGATGTCCGGCAGCTCGCGCTTTGAAGCGTGATGCGTGCCCCACTTGGGCTGACATGCTGAGAATCTGGCACGGTTCGCCGCAAGCTGCTACCCAATTCTTAGTTGGGCGCGCTTCCTGGAAGCGGCATATATGAACAGTTCAGCCCCCATCGGCGTCATGGGCGGCACGTTTGACCCGATCCATTACGGCCACCTGCGGCTCGCTCTGGAAGTCGCTGAGCAATCGCGGCTCGAAGAGGTGCGCATAGTGCCGTCGGGCGTTCCGCCGCATCGCGCCAGCCCGCATGCCAGCCCGCAGCAGCGACTCGAGATGGCGCGGCTCGCGACGATCGGCAATACACTGTTTACGGTTGACGACCGCGAAATCAGGCGCGGGGTGACCTCGTACACGGTCGACACGCTCAGCACGCTGCGGCGGGAGATCGGCGCTACGCGCCCGCTGTGCCTGATACTGGGCGGCGATGCGTTTCTGGAACTCGCTACCTGGCACCGTTGGCATGATCTGTTCGGGCTCGCGCACCTGATCGTCGCCCACCGTCCGGGTTATCCGCCGGAATCGTGGAGCGCGCGCATGCCACAGCCGCTAGCACGCGAGTACGAGGCGCGCCAGCTGCAGCAGCCGCTCGCGGTGCATCTGTCGCCCGCCGGCGGCATCGTCGCCTGCCCCATGGTAGCGCTCGATATTTCTTCTTCGATGATCCGCGCGCGCCTGAGCGAGGGTGCGAGCGTACGCTATTTGCTCCCGGATCCGGTTCTCGATTATATTGCCAGCAATAACTTATACGCAGGAGGTAAATGAGGCCCGACAGGATGGTAAAGCCCACGGTTGCCGCGCTTGAAGACATCAAAGGGCGCAACATCGTGGTGCTCGATGTGCGCAGCATCAGCTCGTTGTTCGATACGGTGATCGTGGTCAGCGGAGACTCCGCGCGGCAAAACAAGGCGCTCGCCGACAACGTGCAGCAGAAGCTGAAAGCGCTGGGGGCGACGGTACACGGCGTCGAAGGGCTGGAGACCGGCGAATGGGTGCTGGTAGACCTGGGCGCGGTGATCGTGCACATCATGCAACCCGCGATCCGGGAACATTACAACCTCGAGGAGTTGTGGGGCAGTTCCGGCGCGAAGCCGAAGCGGCTTAGCGCTGCACCCCGCGCCGCTAAACCCCGTGCTGCCGCTGCACCCCGAGCGCGGAAGCGTAAACCGACAGCTTGAGTCAGACATGAGCGCATTGCCGCCGTCATTGCGCGCTTTGGATATCAGACGCGCGCGCACTGCAGGCACATGAAATTCATCGTGCTGTCGGTTGCCAACAAGGCGCCGGAATGGATCGATGCGGGTTTCAACGAATATGCGCGGCGCCTGCCTGCGGCCTCGCGCATCGAATTCAGGCAAATCAAGCCGGCGACGCGCAGCGGTGGAGGGCAGAAATCCGTGCAGCAGTGGGTCGAACAGGAAGCGGAACGCATCCGCTCGGCATTGCCCCCGCGTTCCCATCTGGTAGTGCTCGATGAGCGCGGCAAGCACTGCACCACGGTGCAGCTTGCGCGCCACATCGAGCAGTGGCGCAATGACGGCGGCGATGTGGCGTTCGTCATCGGCGGTGCCGACGGAACTGCTCCTGAACTTCGTGCCGAGGCCAAGCTGCTGCTCGCACTTTCGGCGCTGACGCTGCCGCATGGCTTGTGCCGCGTGGTGCTCGCGGAGCAACTCTATCGTGCGGTTTCGTTCCTGGCCGGACATCCCTATCATCGTGCCGGCGCCGCGCCGGCAGGCAAGTCGTGACGCGTTCAGCGTAAATCCCCATGGCGCTGAACGATCCCCGCATCTATCTTGCTTCGCGCAGCCCGCGGCGCCGTGAATTGCTGAAGCAGATCAATGTGTCGTTTGACCTGCTGTTGCTCAGGGAAGCGCGCGAGCGCGGCGTCGACGTCGATGAATCTCCGCACGCGGGCGAGCCGGCGTTCGAATACGTGCAGCGCGTCGCGCACACCAAGGCGGAAACGGCCTGGCGCATGATCGGCATGCGGCGCCTGCCGCTGAACCCGGTGCTTACTGCAGACACCACGGTAGTGGTTGACGGCCTCATCGTCGGCAAGCCGCAAGATGCCGAACATGCGCGCGAACTGCTCGCCCGGCTGTCGGGCCGCAAGCATGAAGTCCTGACTGCGGTGGCGGTCGCGCACAAGGGAGTCACCGAGACCGCGCTGTCGCGCTCGGCTGTGGAATTTCGCGACATCAGTGCTGACGAAATCACACGCTATGTGGCGAGCGGGGAGCCGATCGACAAGGCAGGTGGCTACGCCATACAGGGGCGCGGCGCCGTATTCGTGCGCGCGATCCTGGGCAGCTATTCCGGTATCATGGGGCTGCCGCTGTTCGAGACTGCCGAGATCCTGCGGCGCCTGCGGATAATGTAGAGGACACGAGGCCGAATTGTCTGAAGATATCCTGATCAATTTTACGCCCCAGGAAACGCGTGTTGCGATCGTGCAGCAGGGGGTGGTGCAGGAAGTGCAGATCGAGCGCGCTTCCGCCTGCCGTCTGGTCGGTAACATCTATATGGGGCGGGTGAGCAGGGTATTGCCCGGCATGCAGTCGGCTTTCATCGACATCGACAGCGGGCGCGCGGCGTTCCTGCACATCGCCGATATCTGGAGCCAGCGCCACGACGCGGAGCCCGTTCATCCCATCGAAAGGCTGCTCAGCGCCGGACAAAGCCTGATGGTGCAGGTGATAAAGGATCCGATCGGCACCAAGGGCGCGCGCCTGTCCACGCAGATCAGCATCGCCGGCAGGCTGCTGGTCTATCTGCCGCAGGAATCCCACATCGGAATCTCGCAGCGCATCGGCGACGAGGAAGAGCGGCTGCACCTGCGCGAGAAGCTGCAGCACCTCTTGCCGCCGGACGTCACTGGCGGTTTCATCATACGCACCATGGCCGAGTCGGCCACCGAGCGCGAGCTGCTGGCCGACGTCGAGTACCTGCGCAAGCTGTGGAAGGACATCCAGGCGAAAGCGGCAAGCGCAGCACCCGCATCGCTGCTCTACCAGGATCTCACGCTCGTGCTGCGCGTGCTGCGCGACTTCGTGAATGACGACACCGACCGCATCCGCGTCGACTCACGCGAAACGTTCCAGAAGCTGCATGCGTTTGCGCTGGAATTTACGCCCAATGTCGCGCAAAAGCTCGATCATTACACTGGCGAACGGCCGCTGTTCGATGTGCATGGCGTAGAGGTGGAAATCGAGAAGGCGCTCGCCCGCCGCGTGGAACTCAAGTCCGGCGGCTACCTGATCATCGATCAGACCGAGGCGCTGACCACCGTGGATGTCAACACCGGCGGCTTCGTGGGAGTGCGCAGCTTCGACGACACCATATTCAAGACCAATCTCGAGGCGGCGCAGGCGATCGCGCGCCAGCTGCGGCTGCGCAATCTGGGCGGCATCATCATCATCGATTTCATCGACATGGAGAACGCGGAGCACAAGAGCGCCGTGCTCAACGAACTGCGCAAGGCATTGGCGCGGGACCGCACCCACATGACGGTGAACGGGTTCACGCAGCTCGGCTTGGTCGAGATGACGCGCAAGCGCACCCGCGAAAGCCTTGCCCATGTACTGTGCCAGCCCTGTCCGGTATGCCAGGGGCGCGGAGAACTGAAGACCGCGCAGACCGTGTGCTACCAGATCTTGCGCGAGCTGTTGCGCGAGGCGCGCCAGTTCGAAGCGCGGGAATACCGCATCCTTGCCTCCCAGCAGGTGATCGACTTGTTTCTGGACGAGGAATCGCAGAGCCTCGCCATGCTCTCGGAATTTATCGGCAAGCCGGTGTCGCTGCAGGTCGAATCCCAGTACAACCAGGAGCAGTTCGACATCATATTGATGTAGGCGCGTGCGCGCCGCGGCGTGCGGTCTACAGCGTCATGGCGCGGGCGTGGGGGTGGCCGGCGCCCGCGGATTCCTTTGCGGCAGGCGCGGCGAGCTCGGAGCGCAGCTGCTCGAGTTGCTGCGCGTGCTCGCGTATCGTCACGCGCTGTGCCTGCAGCGCCTTCAGGCGTTCCTGCGCCGAGTTCAGGTTGTCCCTCAGGTTGCGCAGGTTCTGCACGCGCTTGAGCATCAGGTTTTGCCGTTCCCGGATCTGGGCGTTGAGCGGCCCGAGGGCGCTGTGCAGCCAGCGCTCGGTATCGAGACGCGTCAGCTCGAACTGCTGACGTGCCTCCTCGACCAAGCCGTCATAGAATTTCTTCACCATCTGCGGCTTGTAGGTCGCGATGTTGACGGGGTTATGGCAGAAGCTGCGGGCGCTGTCGCGCAGCGTAAGTATGGCTTCGCGGCGGCGCGTCAACGTGAGCGGCGGCGAGGTTAGCGCGGCAAGGCCGAAATTCTTGTGGAAGTCCTGATAGATGCCGTCGACGGTCTTTTTGAGCTCGATCGCGTAATCGAGTATCTTGGCGACCTGCTCGGTAAAATACGTGAACAGCCCCTGCATGTTCTTCCACATGCCGGCGGTGGTCCACGCGCCGGCGATGAATTCCCGGTCATGAGACAGAATGGCTTCGATCTGATCGTCGTGCAGCGCTGACAGCAGTTCCTGTCCGCGCGCCATCAAACGCGCATAGATTACCTCGAACGCCGCGACGCTTTTCTGATAGATACTGCGTTCCGTTTCCAGCCGCGTCAGCATGTCCTGTCCGACGCTGCGGCTTTTGCCTGAAGCGTCCGCCAGATCCTGCATCTCTTTGGTAATTGCGCCGAAGCGTGTCACGATGGCCTGGCGCGCCGCGGTGACGAGATATCCAATCTCGCGGGTGATGGTGGCGAGCAGCAGTGACTGCCGCTCGGGGACGAGCCGGACATGCGCCTGCATCAGTTCATCGAGCCCGTTACCCGCCGTCTCTGGCGTGACGGCGCGTTTGAGGTCGATCAGGTGCACCTGTGATGCCAGTGCGGCGAGGGACTGCGCGATGTCCTGTGCGCTCATCGCCGGCGCACCGCTGCTCTGGTCGAGCACGACGAATTTATGCGCCGGAGAACTTTCGACGTATTGTTTCCAGACCTCGCGCACTTCCGCCGTGAGCCCGTCGATCACAAACACCAGCGAATGTGCGCCCGAAACCATCGGCAAAGCCAGTTCCGGCTCCGCACACAGCATCTGCAGGCTCGGGCTGTAATGCACCGCGAGCCCACTCTTGAGCGTGGACAGCGGCAGGTTGATCAGCGCGTAGCGCCACGCCGGAATCGAGACCATGTCGTCGGCGGCTGCAATGCCGGTGAGATTGAGCGATTTCGCTTCATCGATGGTGACCATGCGCGAATCGGCCAGGCTGCGCATGGCTTCCATGACCGAATCCGGCGACTCCGGATCGAAGCGCAGGTTGACCCATTCCACCGGAGTGCGGCGCAGGGTTGCGATGCTCTCCGCGCTGCGCAGGGTGTCGATCGGCAGCATGCGCACATAAGGCGCCGTGGCGGGATCGTGGGAAAACTCACTGGCGCACAGAAATTCTGCGCCCTCGCCAGCGGGCAGCAAGCCGCCGGGCACGTCCGCGAACAACAGCGCGTTGATGAGGCTGATCTTGGCTGCGGCCGATTCGCCCAGGAAGGTGAGCCGGATGCGGTCGTTGCGCAGCTTTTCCATCAGGTCGTAAAGCCGCAGCGCCTGCTCGATCTCGGCAGTCCCGTAGGTGTCCTGCCAGGCGCGAAAAGCGTCGATCGCGGCGATCATGCGGACGCGCCAATCGGTGAACTGCGCGATGCTTTGTGCGAGCGGATTCAGCATGGCTTTCCGCCCGGCAGCCTGGGTGTGCGGGAGGGCCGTGTGTGATCGTAGTGGAGGGTCATTGCACTATCATCGGCTGAGGACGGCGCAATCTTGACCTTAATCGCCAGTGCTGTCCGTGAATTGCGCCCACCAATCCCTCCCGGCAGCAGGCTGCACGGCCTTACAACAGCCGGCTCACCGCCGCTTCGGCCCAGGCAATCGGCACCGTCAGCAGCAGCTGGCAGGCCAGCAGTGCCGCGAGCGGCGACAGGTCTACGTTGGCTATGATCGGAATCACCCGCTGGAAGGGGCGCAAAAATGGGCGTGCCACGCGGTCGACCAGCGGCGCAATCGAACTGTACGGGTTGACCCAGCTCAGGACCGCCTGCAGGATTACGGCGGCCATCACGACGTAAAGCACCAGTTTCACGATCTCGACCGTCGCGATGAGCGCGAGCGCAGTCAGCGCCATGCCGACCGCGGGCCCCAGTTCATAACCCTTGATCTCGAGCACCAGCCAGATCTGCAGGACTTCGGTGAGCCAGCAGAGCACGAGGGTTGCCCAGTCCACCGCCCACCAGCCCGGGATGATGCGGCGCGCGGGCCGCACAACGAAATCGGTGATCGCCGCCAGGAATGCGGACAGCGGATTGCGCGCCGGCGCCCGCAAGAGCTGCAGCATGAACCGCAGCAACAGCGCGAGCGCAAACAGCCCGCCGAGCGTGGTGATCAGAAATATCAATGCCTGCCACAGCATGACGTCAATCTTTCCCGAGTTCTACGCCGAGCTCATGCGAGCGCTCCTGAGCGGCCCGCACCCCGCGGATGATCGCCTGCCGCACCTGATCGCGCGCCATGCTGGCGAGCGCCGCTTCGGTGGTGCCGCCTTTGGAGGTCACGCGCACGCGCAGGGTCGCGACATCCTCCGTGCTCTGCGCCGCGAGTTTCGCGCTGCCCAGGAAGGTCTCCAACGCCAGCACGCTGGCTTGCTGCTCCGTCAGGCCGAGCTCGACGGCCGCGGCACGCAGCGACTCGATGAAATAGAACACATAGGCGGGGCCGCTGCCGGAAACCGCGGTCACGGTATCGAGCAGCGGTTCCGCAGCTACCCAGATGACTTTGCCCATCGCCTTCAGTATGCGCTCGGCGGCAGCGCGTTGATCTGTGGAGACCGACGGCAGCGCATGTGCAGCGGTGATCCCGGCGCCGATCAGGGCCGGGGTATTCGGCATGCAGCGGATCAGGCGTTGATGCCCGCCTAGCCAGCGCGCGAGGTCTTCGATCCTGATGCCGGCTGCGATGCTGACCACGACCTCATTCTTCAGCAGCGGCGCCAACGCCTGAGCCGCTGCTTTCATATGCTGGGGTTTGACCGCCATGATGATGGTGCTGCCCAGTGGCACTGCGTCGTCGATGGCGGCGACGGCGTTGATCGAATAGCGCTCTACCAGCTGTGCGCGTTGCTCGGCGGCGATGTCAACGGCGCAGATCGAACGCGGGTCAAAGGATTCCCGCAGCAGGCCGCCGATGATGGCGCTCGCCATGTTGCCGCCGCCGATAAAGGTGATTTCCATGTAGATCTCTCTCAGGCTGCGCCAGGCAGCGGGTTGCGTGATGCGCGAATTGAAACCGCAATGGGTTGCTGCATATTGTACGTTCGCTCAGGGATTTTCAGTGTTTTATCCACACCAGCCGCCGGGAACGAGCGCCGCCGCATCAGGGTCAGCTTCTCGCGCCGAATATCGCCGTTCCGATGCGCACGCTGGTCGCGCCTTCGCCAATCGCCGCTTCGAAATCGTCCGACATCCCCATCGACAGCGTGTCGAGCGCGATGCCGGTAGCCGCGATCTCCTCCTTCAAATGCCGCAGCTTTGCGAAATGGTTGCGCTGCGCGCTTGGATTCAGGCCGGCCGGCGGAATCGCCATCAGGCCGCGCAATGTCAGCCGCGGCAAGCCAGCCACGATCTGCGCGAGTGCTAGCGCTTGCTCGGGCATGACTCCGCTCTTCGTCGCTTCGCCGCCCACATTGACCTCGATGCACACTTGCAGTGGCGGAAGCCCCGCGGGCCGCGCCGCCGACAGGCGCTGCGCGATCTTCGCACGGTCTATGCTGTGCACCCACGAGAATAGCTCCGCAATCGCCTTCGTTTTGTTGCTTTGAATCGGGCCGATGAAGTGCCACTCTAACGGGCAGAGCAGGGGCCCCGTCGTAGACGGGGATGCGACCCCGGTAGAGTGGCAGGGGACGCTGGAGGTATCGCTGATATTTTCGTCGCTGCGAGTGGCGTCACCCATTGGAGGGCAGAGCAGGGGCCCCGTCGTAGACGGGGATGCGACCCCGGTAGAGTGGCAGGGGACGCCGGAGACGTTGGTTAAATTCTCGGAGCTGTTAACGGCGTCACACATTCGAGGGCCGAGTGGGACTGATGACTCCGCAGGAGGTACAGCAAACGCTTGTGTGCACTGCGCGATCTTCGCAATCGCTTCCTGCACGTAGCTCTCGCCGAACACGGACTGTCCTGCAGTGTGGGCGTTGAGGATCGACTCTGCGGCTACGCCCTTGGTGACGGCGATCAGGGTGATCTCGGCAGGATTGCGCCCGGCCTGCTGCGCGGCCGCCGCGATGCGTGCCTTAATCGCTTGCAAGTTGACGCGGGTTGTGTCCATAATTTCAATAAATTTAGGTATTTATCCACACCCGCCGCAAGCTGCGTCACGCATAATTCGGGTCCCCAAGGAAAATTATAATGGACATTTCCGAACTGCTTGCCTTCGTCGTCAAGAGCAAGGCTTCCGATCTGCATCTGTCGGCGGGGCTGCCGCCGATGATACGCGTGCACGGCGACGTGCGCCGCATCAA